>NZ_BRCY01000032.1:0-35028 GCF_023708045.1 Halomonas sp. NCCP-2165 | reverse complement strand
CCGCCGCCGGTAGGCCGACGCCAGCCCCGACGCGACGCCCTCCGCCTGGTCCCTGGACAAGGGCTCCATCGAGACCGCTCCCGACCTGCTCGCCGGCGTCGGCCTACCGGCGGCGGTGATCCACCAGGCACCGCTCGCCCATAACCTGGCCTGGATGCAGCGCTTCGCCGATGACCACGGCGCCCGCCTGGCCCCCCACGGCAAGACCACCATGACCCCGGCGCTGTTTCACCGTCAGCGGGATGCCGGCGCCTGGGGCATCACCCTGGCCACCGCCGCCCAGTGCCGGGCCGCCTTCGCCGCCGGAATCCCCCGGTTGCTGATGGCCAACCAGCTGGTGGGCGAGGCCAATATGGCCATCGTCGCCGCGCTGCTGGAGGCCGGCGCCGAGTTCTACTGCGTGGTGGATAGCGCCGCCAATGTGGCCCAGCTGAGTCGCTACTTCGGCGCCCGGGGGCTGCGACTCCGGGTGTTGATCGAGTTGGGGGTGCCGGGCGGGCGCTGCGGCTGCCGCGACCAGGACGAGGTACTGGCCCTGGGCGAGCTGATCGAAGCGGAGCCGGCCCTGGTGCTGGCCGGCCTGGAGGGCTACGAGGGGGTGGTGTTCGGCGAGGATCCGGCCCGGGCGGTGCGCGGCTACGCCTGGCACCTGGTGGAGGCCGCCCAGACCCTGGATCATGACGGCCTGATCGAGGCCGAGGCGCCGCTGATCACCGCCTCCGGTTCCGCCTGGTATGACCTGATCGCCGAGGTGTTCCGGGAGGCCCACCTGGGCGAGCACTTCGTGCCGGTGCTGCGTCCCGGCTGCTATGTGGTCCACGACCACGGCATCTATCGGGAGGCCCAGCGCGGCGTGCTGGGTCGGCGTCCCGAGCTGGAGCAGGGGCTGCGCCCGGCCCTGGAGGTCTATGCCCAGGTGATCTCCCTGCCGGAAGCGGGCCGCGCCATCCTCGGGGTGGGCAAGCGGGACATCGGCCATGACCAGTTGCCGGAACCGCTGCGCCGCCACCGCGAGGGAGGCGATCCGTGGCATGCATTGTCGGTGGCGGGCTGGCGCGTCACTAAGCTGATGGATCAACACGCCTTCGTGGAGCTGCCCCCGATGCCCGCCGCCGAGCCGGGGCTGCCCGGCAACGGCGGCGAGGTGCGGGTGGGGGATATCGTCGCCCTGGGCACCTCCCATCCCTGCCTGACCTTCGACAAGTGGCGGCGAGTCTGCCTGGTGGACGAGGACCTGCGGGTGGTGGAGGAGATGGCCACCTATTTTTAGCGTTCTTCGGAGAGCCGCGTGAGGCCACGGCGTGGTGACTCAGAAACGATATATAACGCTTCCCTGAATCCGCGCCACGCTGCCGTCCCGGCGATCTACGGTTTCCCGTACCGCATGCGCCACCTCGAGGCCGTAGGTGACGTTTTCGGTTGGGTGCCAGAGGTAGTTGAGATGTAGCAGCTCGCGCACCTCGTCGTAGGCGTCAATGAACCCGCCCGAATTATCGGTATCGATCAGCGACACGCCATCGCGCTCGGCATCGTCCCAATCCGCCTCTACCCGAGAATAGGCAACATTGAGGGTGCCTGGCCCCAGGTCCTGGCTGATGCCGAGGGTGCCTCCCCAGGCGGGGATCGTCTCGATACGGTTGCCGACACGATATGCCGCCGGCGCCGGATTGGCTTTCATGTAGGCGCCGATGCCGTTACCGCCGGTCAGTTGACCGCGAAGCGTGGTGGACGGGGTGAGGGCGTAGCTCCCGGCAATGAAGAGTCCCCAGCCAATGGCGGAGTCTGACTCCCTGCCGGTGTCGAAGGACACTTCCCTGAGCAGCGCTGCCGTTGCCCACTTCGCCGCGCCGGCCCCGGACTCGTAGCGCAGCGTCAGATCGGGAAGAGTATCCTTGCGGTCGATATCGGTGGCAGCGCCGTATCCCCCGTCGAAGGAATTTCCCGACATGGCACCGCCCGGATCCTCCAGTGCGATGTGAACGTCGCCTATCGAGTAGCGCAATTGCGCCTGGCGCAGGAAGGCGTCGCGTCCCAGAGGGCCGGTGAAGTCGAGCGTCGGCGTGGTACTGACAAAGGTGTGAAAGTTACTCCAGGTCTGGCCGGCGGTAATGCCATTCCAGGAGCCATACGCTTGGCGTAGCCGGAAGTTGCCGAAGAAGAAATCGCCTTCGATATTGGTGATCAGATCGCCCCGCTCCGTCGGCGTCGTGGTGCGAAAGCCAAGGCGAGACTCACCGGCATGCATGTTCGAATGACCGCTGGTGCTCGACTGACCGTCGACGGCGACCCTGTCGAAATTGATGCCGTCTCCCAACCCGCCACTATTGCCCGACTTCACATCCCCTGTGTCGTACATGATATCGAGCTTGGCATAGCCATAGATCGATACGCTGGTGCCTTGTACTTCGAGGTCTATGGCGAGTGCCGGAGCACTCGGCAATAGCAGGGCAACCCCCAGGGTGTAAAGCGAGCGGCAGCGAGAAATGCGTTTCTGCATCTCGGAGTCTCCATAATTGTTATTGATGCTGGAATCGTCTTGCGACTCAGCCGATGAGCCTGAGAATGAGCTGGAACGATATGGCGAAGATGGCAACCAGTCCCACTAGTGCGAACAGGGTCTGCCAAGGGCCGTTCTTGAGATCACCCATGACATCGCGACGCCGTGTCAGCAGGAACAGAATGATGCCGAGGAAGGGGGCGACCAGGACGGTCAACGCTTGCGCGATAATGATCAGTTCGATCGGAGACCCTTTGGAGACCAAGGTTACCCCTGCGCCCCAGATCAATACGCCATACACCAGCAGCTTGACTCGCCATGTCGACAGGCTGCTGTTCCAGCCCAGCGCATCCGCTAGCAGCGTACCCCCCGCGGAGGCGTTGGCCGCCATCGAGGAGAAGGCCGCCGCAAAGAAGCCCAGGCCGAAGAGGATCGCCCCCAACCGACCGGCAAGCGGTTCGAGCACGCTGGCCAACTGCGGGAAGGTGGTTGCAACGGTGCCAGTCGAATGAAGCACCGCCGACGCCACGATAATGATCAGCATTGCCATGAAGGCGGTGGCGACGTTCCCCGGCAGCGTGTCCATCAGCGTGATGGCGCGATACTGCTCCCGCTTGAGCCGTCTTTCATGAATGGCGTAGCCGGTATAAAAAGCCGAATTGATCGAGAAGTTGGTACCGATCAGCGCGATCAGCAGCACGCTGGCCTCGGCGGGAATCTTCGGGATCAGCCCCTTGGCCGCGGCCGCCCAGTTGGGATCGCTGAGGACCGTCGAAGCGAGAAAACCCACCGACATCAGCCCGATCAGGGCTACCAGGAGGCGTTCCATCGCCTTGTAGGTGTTGCGCATGGCGATGAGGAGCCCCACAGCGATGGTACAAGCGAGCGTCCAACCGACCACCGAGCCCCCCAGCAGCAGGCTTAGTGCTAGCCCGGACCCGACCGCATTGCCGACGGCGAACATCAAGGTGATCGAGAAGACCCCGAGTCCAGCCATCACCCCGACCGCCCGGCCAAGCTTCTGCTTGGTGACGGTAATCACGGAGTCGCCCGAGGCCAGGCCTAGACGGACGGCCATGTCATTGAAGACGAACATGAGCACCGCCGACACGAGGATGACCCAGAGCAGCATGTAGCCATACTGGCTACCGGCCTGAACGGCGGATGTCAGCGCACCCGGACCGAAGCGCCAGGCGCCGGCCACGAATGCCGGCCCCATGAGGGCGAGCATTTGCGGAACCGTCAGAGAAAATCGGGACCGAGGGGAAGCCGTCGACGGTGACAGCGCTTCCGAGTCCCGCTGGGTGTCAGTATTCATCACGCGCTCCTGAAAATTTGTTATAGGAATGGGGATGGGATGAGTCTGGCGAGACGGTGATGCCCTTGCGGTATCACCGAGGGGGGGGGCCGGCTCCTGAATGGCGGCCGGCCCGTCGCGATCAGGCCAGGCCGGCTTGACGCATGGCGTCGGCGATCTGTTGGTCCGCACCCTCGGCGAGCGGACGCAGCGGCGAGCGCACGGTGGCGTGGTCGAGAATGCCGCGAGCCACCAGAGCCCACTTGAGAGCCACGGTGCCTTCCATGTGGGAGCCGCGGTGATAGACGTTCTTGGTCACCGGCAGCAGCCGATCGTGCAATTCACGCGCCTTGGCGTAGTCCTTGGCCTTGCCGGCCTGGATCATCTCGATCAGCGGCTCCGGTGCGATGCCACCGTAACCGACCAAGGCACCATCCACATCGAACATGGTGTGCAGCAGATATTCGTCGTGGCAAGTCAGGATTTGCAGGTCTGGACGCTCGGCGCGAATCACGGGGATCTCGGTATCCCAGCGCTTCATGTTACGCACGCCGTTCTTCATGGCGAAGACGCCCGGCTGCGCCGCAATGTCGAGCTGGGTCTGGAGGTTGTAGGTCGCCTTGGTGTTATCCGGATACTGGAACAGGATCAGTGGCAGACCGCTCTCCTCGTGAATGCGACGGTAACGCTCCTGCGGGGCGCCGTCCTGGTAGCCGAAACGCAGCCAGCCGTGAGACGGGTAGACCAGGCCCGCGGAAGCGCCCGCTGCGACCGCACGCTTCGCCTCTTCGGCGGCAACATGATCGCCTTCGCGGGTGATGCCGGCGATGATCGGAACTTCCCCCTTGACTGACTCGACGAACGCCTCGATGACGCTTGTCTGTTCGTCGGACGTCAGGAAAGTGCCTTCGCCGGCGTGGCCCAGAACGACCAGCCCCTTGACACCATCGATGCCGCCCAGCCAGGAGCCAAGCTTCTTGATGCCGGCGTAGTCGATCTCGCCGTCGCGGGTGAAGGGAGTAACCGGGGCGGGAGTCAGACCTCTGAGATCGAGAGACATGGTGATTCCTCTTGTTTGCGCTTGTATGGGAACGTTGCCGGGAACGTTTGCACATGGTTTCACCAAACCCCTTACACGCCTATTCGACGTTGGTCTAGGGGGAGGGGCGTCGAGATAAGCGAGAGCGCTGGCGTGATAGGCATATTGTCGACATCTTGCTTATAAGATCGCGCCCGAATCGCTAGAATCGTTTGAGCCGGCGTCCTTTTTGCGTATCCAGACGCCGAAACGCAAGCTCGCTGATACATCTCGCGTCATGGACAAGCAGAGTAATGAACGACAAACCGATCACCATGCATGACGTTGCCAAGGCCGCTGGCGTGAGCACGTCGACCGTCTCTCGAGTCCTGGACGAACGACTACCGCCATCCAACAGCCCCGCCGCCCAGCGGGTCAGACAGGCCGCCGAAGCGCTCGGCTACAGGCGAGATATACTCGCCTCCAGCCTGCGCCGTGGCGGTACTGGCACCATTGGCGTGCTGGTGCCTCGATTGAGCGATACAGTCATGGCGCTTCTCTATGAGGCGATCTCCCGAGCCGCTCAGGAGCACCACTATTTCGCCATCGTGGCAACCAGCGGCGACGATCCCAACAGCGAACGCCAAGCCGCCGAGTCACTGCTCAACCGGCGCGTGGATGGCTTGATCCTGGCCACCAGCCGCCTCGATGATCAGCTACCCTCGCAACTGCGCGATCGGGGGGTACCACACTCGCTGGTGTTACGCACCGACGGCATCAGCCCCTCATCGCTGGGTGACGACGTCCAGGGCGGCTATCTCGCTACCCGGCATTTGCTTGATCTAGGCCATCGCGATATCGGACTGATCGCCGGACCCGGGTTTACCTCCAGCGCACGGGATCGTCAGGAAGGTTTTCGCCGTGCCATGCATGAGGCGGGTGTCCCGGTGCGTGAAGCCTGGGTGGTGGAGTCCGGCTTCGGTATCGAATCGGGGGAGACGGCGGGATTGAACATCCTTTCTCAGCGCGAGCGGCCTTCAGCGATCTTCGCGGCCAACGATAACCTCGCCATCGGCGTCATGGCCGCTGCGCACCGTCTCGACATCGATATTGGCGGATCGCTTTCGCTGGTCGGCTACAACGACATTCCGCTGGCGAGCCGGTTACCCATCTCGCTAACTTCGGTTCATATCCCCTTCGATTATATTGCTCAGCAGGCGATCGACCTGCTGCTGAGCGAGAAGCTCGTGGAGTCGCCCTGCATCAGGCGGGCCATGCCCAGTTTGATTCCCAGAGCTTCATCAGTGAGATATCGGTAAAGTGTCGTGCCGTCCGGGGGCTGGTTGCGTAGGTCGGATAAACGAGCCGAAGTCGAGAGTATCCGATGGGATGCGACTGCTCGTCGGGTGCGCTCGCCGTGGCTCACTTACCCGACCTACTTCGCCCGCCGCGCCAGGCGGTCACCGAACAGGTAGGCGCCCAGGGCCACCAGAATCAGCGCCGCCCCCAGCCACATGGAGAGGCTGGGGCGCTCGCCGTTCAGCGCCATGCCCAGCCCCAGGGCCAGCACCGGGGTGATCAGGGTGACCAGGGCCACGGTGGCGGCGGCCAGCCGCGAGAGGATCAGGTAGTAGCAGAGGAAGCCGATCAACGAGCCGAACAGCGCTAGGTAGAGCACCGCCCAGAGTCCTCGGGTCGTCAAGGGCACCATCAGCGGCTCGCCGCTGGCCAGCCACAGCAGCGCGAAGCAGGGCATCGACAGCAGCAGGGCGCCGGCGGTCTGTTCCAGGGGCGGCAGGCCCGCCGCCACCCGCTGCACGGCGATGCCGCTGCCGCTGAACAGGGTCACCGCCGCCACCATCATGGCCAGGGCGCCGAGCTGCTCGACGCCCGCGCCCAGGGAGTCGGCGAAGATCACCGCCAGCCCTACCACCCCCAGCAGGCAGCCCAGCCAGTGCCAGGGCTTGAGGCGGGTGGCGCCGGGCAGCGCCTGGAGAATCAGCCCCGAGATCAGCGGCGCCAGGCCGAACATCACCGACAGCAGCCCCGAGGGCAGGCTCATGGAGGCGCGGTAGCTCAGCGCCATGGCGCCGAAGACCCCGGGCACCGCCACCGCATAGCTGAGCAGGGCGCGCCGCGAGCGGGGTAGGCCGCGGCCCAGTAGGCGCAGGATCAGCACGGCCAGCACCGCGGCGATGGCCATGCGCAGCCAGACGCTGCCCACCGGGGCGCCGGCCTCGGCACTCCACTTGATGGCCAGGGGGGTGGTGGCCCATACCAGCACCACGGTGAGATAGGCCGGCCCGGTCGGCATGATGATTCCCTCCAGAAAAGCGCGGGATGCCCGGGCCGATCCATCGGGCCCAGGGGCATCCCGCAGAAAATCCATTCGAAGGTTAACCATTATCACGAAAAAAGCCACCGCGTCGAGACGCGGTGGCCGTGCAATCACTTGGGGTACCGGGAGGCTACGCCTCCTCGGCCTCGGCCGCTGTCATCTGCCGCGGGTCGCGGCCGATGGGGTGGGGCTCGCCCCGGGCCTTGGCCAGCTCGATCTGGCGCTGGCGCTCCCGGGCGGCGGCACGGGTCTTCTCCGGCAGGCTGTCGTAGCAGTGCGGGCAACTGACCCCGGGCTCGTACTTCTCGGAGCGCATCTCCTCGGTGGAGACCGGCATGCGGCAGGCATGACACTGGTCGTAGTCGCCGCGGCTCAGGTCGTGGCGCACCGTGACCCGGTTATCGAAAACGAAGCACTCGCCGCGCCACAAGGAGCGCTCCTCGGGCACCTTCTCCAGGTAGTTGAGCACGCCGCCCTTGAGGTGATAGACCTCCTCGAAACCCTCCTTGAGCATAAAGCTGGAGGCCTTCTCGCAGCGGATGCCGCCGGTGCAGAACATGGCCACCTTCTTGTGCTTGCTCGGGTCATAGTGCTGGCGCACATAGTCCGGGAACTCGCGGAAGGTGGTGGTCTTGGGATCGATGGCGCCCTCGAAGCTGCCGATGGCCACCTCGTAGTCGTTGCGGGTATCGATCACCAGCACCTCGGGGTCGCTGATCACCTCGTTCCACTGCTCCGGCTCCACATAGGTGCCCACGGTGTCGTTGGGGTCGATGCCGGGCACGCCCAGGGTGACGATCTCCTTCTTGAGCTTCACCTTGGTACGGTAGAAGGGGTGGGCGTCGCAGTAGGACTCCTTGTGGTCCAGGGCGGCCAGGCGCGGATCGGCCTTGAGCCAGGCCAGCAGGGCGTCGATGGCCTCCCGGGTGCCGGAGACGGTGCCGTTGATGCCCTCCCGGGCGAGCAGCAGGGTGCCCTTGATGTCATGGGCGAGCATGGTCTGGCGCAGCGGCTCGCGCAGGGCGTCGAAGTCTTCGAGGGTGACGAACTGATAGAGTGCCGCCACCACGATCCGCGGGGAATCCTGGGTCATCTTTCTCTCCTGGTAGTCGTCCTCGCAAAGGACGGACCGGGTTGGGGAGGCGCCATTCTACTCAAGCCGGGAGAGGCACGCATCCCGTGGCCTTGACCTGGATCAAGGCCAGAAACGCCAGGGCCCCGGCGAATGCCGGGGGCGCTGTATACGGCAGAGGGGCGCTGGGGGCAGGTCGGAGCGAAGCGTCTTTTTCAGGGACGAAAAAGTCGAGCGCCCAGGGAGGGGTTCACAGCGTCTTTGCGAAGGCCTGCCCCCAGCAAAGCCCCGGTAGCGACGACGAACGATCAGCTATCGAAGTTGACCTCGGAGTAGAGCACCCGCACGCGCAGGGTATGTTCCACCTGCTTGAGGGCCTCCAGGGCCTTGGCACCATAGGCCTTGTCCACGTCGATCACCACATAGCCGACCTTCTCGTTGGTCTGCAGGTACTGGCCGGAGATATTGATATCGTTCTCGGAGAGCACATGGTTGATCTCCGAGAGCACGCCCGGCACGTTGTCGTGGATATGCAGCAGGCGGTGCTTGTCCGGGTGGGCCGGCAGGGCCACCTCGGGGAAGTTCACCGAGGTCACGGTGGTGCCGTTGTCGGAGTAGGTGATCAGCTTCTCGGAGACCTCGACGCCGATGTTCTCCTGGGCCTCCAGGGTGGAGCCGCCCACATGGGGGGTGAGGATGACGTTGTCCAGGCCGCGCAGCGGGCTGACGAACTCCTCGTCGTTGCCCTTGGGCTCCACCGGGAAGACATCGATGGCCGCGCCCAGCAGCTTGCCTTCCTCGAGGGCCGCGGCCAGGTCCTCGATCACCACCACGCTGCCCCGGGAGGCGTTGATCAGGATGCCGCCCTGCTTCATCAGCGCGATCTGCTCCTTGGCGATCATCCACTTGGTGGAGGGCAGCTCCGGCACGTGCAGGCTGACCACGTCGGCGCGGGCCAGCAGCTCCTCCAGGCTGGCCACCTGGCGGGCGTTGCCCATGCCCAGCTTGGTCACCACGTCGTAGAAGATGACGTCGAAACCCAGGGACTCGGCCAGCACCGACAGCTGGGCGCCGATATTGCCGTAGCCGACGATACCCAGGGTCTTGCCGCGGGCCTCGTGGGAGTTCTTGGCGCTCTTCATCCAGCCGCCCTGGTGGGCGGAGTGGCTCTTCTGGGGAATGCCGCGCAGCAGCATGATCGCCTCGGCCAGCACCAGCTCGGCCACCGAGCGGGTGTTGGAGTAGGGGGCGTTGAAGACCGGGATGCCGCGGCGCAGGGCGGCATTCAGGTCGACCTGGTTGGTGCCGATGCAGAAGCAGCCCACGGCGTTGAGTTTCTCGGCGGCGGCGAAGACGCGCTCGTTGAGCTGAGTCCGGGAGCGAATACCGATAAAGTGCACGTCACGAATCTTCTCGATCAGCGACGCCTCGTCCAGGGAGGTGGCGAGGTGCTCGATATTGGTGTAACCGGCGTTCAGGAAGTTATCTACCGCACTCTGGTGGATACCCTCGAGCAGCAGGATCTTGATCTTGCTCTTGTCCAACGACGTCTTGGCCATTCTCGAATCAACCCTTTCCGCGGCGGGGCCGCTTATCAGTCATATAGTGTGTGCCTGTTCGCCTCCCGAAGGGCGCGGCGGGTTCCGGACGGCAAGGGGGCGGGGAACCGACGCGAAGCGGATGGAGACTCACGCAGGGGGGCGTAACAGGGGCACCATCCTAGCACAGCCGCCGAGGGGGCCGGATGAAAATGCTGCGCCGCCAGCATGAGCCGGCTGCATCCAGGGAGAGACGAACCCTGTCCCCCGCTGATGCTGGGGCAGACGCCCCCCGGGGCAGAGGGTGTATACTGTGCGCTTTGACTTTTTGGCGACGCCGGCCGCGGCGTCATTAGCCGACGAGGGGGCCATGGCCGACAAGGATACCGCGACACCCGAGGGCGCCGAGCCGCAGGACTTCGCCGCCACCCTGGAACGCCTGGAGACGCTGGTGGAGCGACTCGAGTCCGGCGAGCTGAGCCTGGAGGCCTCCCTGGCGGCCTTCGAGCAGGGCGTGAGCCTGACCCGCGACGCTCAGCGCCGCCTGGACGAGGCCGAGCTGCAGGTGCGCCGCCTGGTGGAACAGGACGACGGAAGCCTGGGCATCGCCCCCTTCGCCGGCCCGGACGACGAGGTGCCCAATGACGCCTGAGCCCCTGACCACGCGCCTGGCCGCCGACCGGGCACGCATCGATGCCTGGCTGGAGGGCCTCTTCGCCGAGCGCACGCCCCCCTCGGCGCGCCTCGAGGCGGCCATGCGCCACGGCCTGCTGGTGGGCGGCAAGCGCCTGCGCCCGGTGCTGGTCTATGCCGCCGGCCGCGCCCTGGGTGCCGACGAGGCCCTGCTCGATGCCCCCGCCGCCGCGGTGGAACTGATCCACGCCTACTCCCTGGTCCACGACGACCTGCCGGCCATGGACGACGACGACCTGCGCCGCGGTCAGCCCACGGTGCACAAGGCCTATGACGAGGCCACGGCGATCCTCGCCGGCGATGCCCTCCAGGCGCTGGCCTTCGAGGTACTGGCCCGGGCCGAGCACCCGCGCCTGCCGGCGCTGATGCGGACCCTGGCCGAGGCCGCCGGCCGCGACGGCATGGTGGCCGGTCAGGCCCTGGACCTGGCCGCGGTGGGCGGACAGCCCGACGTGACGGCCCTGGCCACCATGCATGGTCACAAGACCGGCGCCCTGATCCGCGCCGCGGTGCGCCTCGGCGCCCTCAGCGCCGCCGGCGATGACGACCCCCGGGTGGCGGCCCTGGAGACCTATGCCCGGGCCGTGGGCCTGGCCTTCCAGATCCATGACGACATCCTCGACGTGACCGGTGATACCGCCACCCTGGGCAAGACCGCCGGCGCCGACGCCGCCCACGACAAGCCCACCTATCCGGCCCTGCTCGGCCTGGACGGCGCCCGGGCCAAGGCCGATGGCCTGCTCCAGGAGGCCCTGGCCGCCCTGGCGCCCCTGGGCGAGGCCGCCACGCCGCTGGCCGAGCTGGCCCGCTATATGATCGAGCGCGACCACTGATACGCGGATGACCCCATGAAGCTGTTCGACGAGATTCCCGCCGAGCGCCCGGCCACGCCGCTGCTCGACGCCCTGGACACCCCGGCCGCACTGCGCGCCTTGCCCGGCGCCCAGCTCCAGCAGCTGGCCGACGAGCTGCGCGCCTACCTGCTCTACAGCGTGGGCTGCAGCGGCGGCCACTTCGGCGCCGGCCTCGGCGTGGTGGAGCTCACCGTGGCCCTGCACCAGGCCCTGGAGACCCCCCATGACCGCCTGGTGTGGGACGTGGGCCACCAGGCCTACCCCCACAAGATCCTCACCGGACGCCGCGAGGCGATGCCGGGCATCCGCCAGTACGGCGGCCTGGCGGCCTTCCCCAGCCGCGCCGAGTCGGAGTACGACACCTTCGGCGTGGGCCACTCCAGCACCTCCATTTCCGCGGCGCTGGGCATGGCCCTGGCGGCCCGCGCCAAGGGCGAGCAGCGGCGCACCTGCGCGGTGATCGGCGACGGCGCCCTCACCGCCGGCATGGCCTTCGAGGCCCTGGCCCACGCCGGCCATGTGGACGCCAACCTGCTGGTGGTACTCAACGACAACGAGATGTCGATCTCCGAGAACGTCGGCGGCATCGCCAGCTACCTGGCGCGGATCCTCGCCAGCAAGCCCTACACCGCGATGCGCGAGAACGGCAAGAAGGTGCTCTCCCACCTGCCCGGAGCCCTGGAGCTGGCGCGGCGTACCGAAGAGCATATGAAGGGCATGATCAGCCCGGCGACGCTGTTCGAGGAGATGGGCTTCAACTATATCGGCCCCATCGACGGCCACGACCTGCCGCTGCTGGTGCAGACCCTGCGCAATATGCGCGACCTGGAGGGCCCCCAGTTCCTCCACGTCAAGACCCGCAAGGGGCGCGGTTTCCGCCCCGCCGAGGTGGATCCCATCGGCTACCACGCCATCACCAAGCTGGAAAAGAGCGACGAGACGCCGCCGCTCAAGGTGTCACCGCCGAAGAAGCGCCCGAAGAAGTACTGCAACGTCTTCGGCGACTGGATCTGCGATATGGCCGCCGCCGATAGTCGGCTGATCGGCATCACCCCCGCCATGCGCGAGGGCTCCGACCTGATCCGCTTCTCCCGGGAGTATCCCCAGCGCTACTTCGACGTGGCCATCGCCGAGCAGCACGCGGTAACGCTCGCCGCCGGCATGGCCTGCGAGGGCGTCAAGCCGGTGGTGGCCATCTACTCCACCTTCCTGCAGCGCGGCTACGATCAGCTGATCCACGACGTGGCGGTGCAGCACCTGGACGTGACCTTCGCCATCGACCGGGCCGGCCTGGTCGGCGAGGACGGCCCCACCCACCACGGCAGCATGGACCTCTCCTTCCTGCGCTGCGTGCCGGGGATGGTGGTGCTGGCCCCCGCCGACGAGGCGGAGTGCCGGGCCATGCTCAGCGCCGCCTACCATCACCCCGGCCCCGCCGCGGTGCGCTATCCCCGCGGCACCGGTCCCGGGGTGGCGATCCCCGATCACCTGGAGCCCCTGCCCATCGGCCGGGCCGAGATCCGCCGCACCGCCGGCGCCGCCCGGGTCGCCCTGCTGGCCTTCGGCAGCCTCAATACCGCCGCGGCCGAGGTGGCCGAGCGCCTCGACGCCGGCCACCTCAATATGCGCTCGGTGAAGCCGCTGGATCGCGATGCCGTGCTGGCCGCCGCCGCCGACCACGACCTGCTGGTGACCCTGGAGGAGAACGTGGTGGCCGGTGGCGCCGGCAGTGCCGTGGCCGAGCTGCTGGCCGCCGAGGGCGTCCGGGTCCCGCTGCTCCAGCTGGGCCTGCCCGACGCCTTCGTCGAGCACGGCAAGCCGGCGCAACTGCTCGCCGACTGCGGCCTCGACGCCGCCGGCATCGAGGCCGCCATCCGCGCCCGGCTCGCCGGCGCTGACCCGTCCCGGCGCGAGGGGGAGGACTCATGCTGATCGTCGTACTGCTCGGTGCCTTTATCGGCCTGCTGGTCGGGGGACCCTTGGGCCTGCTGATCGGCGGTGGGCTGGGTTACTGGCTCGCGGCGCGGCTACGCCGCAGCATGCTCGGGCGCCTGGCCGCGTCCCGGGAGCAGTTCCTCGAATCGACCTTCGCGATCATGGGCTGCATGTGCAAGGCCGATGGCCAGGTCACCGAGGACGAGCTGGAGGCCTCGCGCCAGCTGTGGGATCGGTTGCGCTTGAACGAAGCCCAGCGTGCCAAGGCGCGGGCCGACTTCACCCGCGGCAAGGCCGCGGACTTCGATCTCGAGGCGGAGTTGGCGCGGGTGCGCCAGATCGTGGGGACTCAGCCGGCCCTGCGTCAGGTGTTCCTGCAGGTCCAGTTGGCGGCGATCGCCGCGGATGGACGCCTGCACCCCGCCGAGCACGAGATGCTGATGCGTGTGGTGCGCGGGCTGGGCTGTTCGGAGGCCGAGATCGCCCAGGTCGAGGCGATGCTGCGTGGCGCCGCCGAGGCGCCGGACGCGACGGGGACCTCCCTCGCGGATGCCTACCGGGTGTTGGGGGTCGAGGAGAACGCCAGCGATGCCGAGATCAAGCGCGCCTACCGTCGCCTGATGAGTCAGAATCACCCCGACAAGCTCGCCGCCAAGGGCCTGCCCGAGAGCATGCGCGAGGTCGCCCAGCAGCGTACCAGCGAGATCGGCAACGCCTACGAGCGCATTCGCAAGGCCAGGGCCGTCTGAGGGGGCGGCTCCGGAGGCGGGGGGCTTTCCCTTCTCGCCCGGGCGAGTGATCGCCCCGGGCATCCTCCCCCGGCATCTATCGGGGGAGGAGATACGAGGGGTTGGCGATCAGTGGGTGGCCTGACGACCCAGTGACAGGGGATTGCCGTTGGCATCCACATGCATGGGCGGCTGATAGTGCTTCAGGCGCAGCCAGGCCTGGGTCATGGCCTCGCTATTGCCGGATACCAGGTGCAGATTGGCCGGTTCCTGGACCCTATCGGGCATGCCGGCGTGCTGGCTGGTCGGCGCCTGATTGAGCGCCAGGGCCAGTTCGCTGGCGCGATCGGCCTGGGCCATCAGCGGCAGTGCCACCAGAGGCAGGGCGAGAAGCAAGAGTCGGGTTTTCATGACGAGTCCCTCCATAAGGCTGGGAGCACAGAGGGCGTCGCGATGGCCGAAGGGAACATCTGCGACGCTCGTGTCTTAGCCGTGGGGGGATGGGAAAACCTTACGACTTTCGTTCAATATCCACGTCGCTGGCCTGGGTGAAGTCGCCCAGGGCCATCATATGGCCGAGCTTGCCCGCCTTGGTGGAGAGGTAGTGCTCGTTATGGGGGTTGAGGCCGGTGGTCAGGGGCACTCGCTCGGCCACCTGGACGCCGGCCCGGGTCAGGGCATCGACCTTACGCGGATTGTTGGTCATCAGGCGCAGGCCGCCGATGCCCAGGTGCTCGAGCATGGGCACGCAGAGGTCGTAGCGACGCATATCGGCGCCGAAGCCGAGGCGCTCGTTGGCCTCCACGGTATCGGCGCCTTGATCCTGGAGGTGGTAGGCGCGGATCTTGTTGAGCAGGCCGATGCCGCGACCCTCCTGGCGCAGGTAGAGCAGCACGCCACGGCCCTCGTCGGCGATGCGCTTGAGGGCCTCCTGGAGCTGATAGCCGCAGTCGCAGCGCATGGAGAAGAGCGCATCGCCGGTCAGGCACTCGGAGTGCACCCGCCCCAGCACGGGCTCGCCATCGCTGACGTCGCCCAGGGTCAGGGCGATATGGTCCTTGCCGGTGGCCTCGTCCTCGAAGCCATGCATGGTAAAGGTCGCCCAGGGGGTGGGCAGCCGGGAGGCGGCGATGAATCGAATCGTCACGGGTTACCTCGTCGTACGGGCGGCGCTCGGCGCCAGGCCAATCGGGCCATTCTAGCAGGATCGCGGCCGTGGCTCACGGCCTCGACGACAGGGAGGCGCGAAAGGCGCGTCACCGCGGTCGGTCCCCGACGGCGTTTCTTTTGCAGGCGTCCCCCGCACCCCGGCGCGACACCGGGTCGGCTTCGGGTACAATGCGGGCAAATCTTGTCGAGAGTGAGCCCCGCATGGAACTCAAGAACGATCGCTTTCTGCGCGCCCTGGCCCGCCAGCCGGTGGACCGTACCCCGGTATGGATGATGCGCCAGGCCGGCCGCTACCTGCCGGAATATCGCGCCTCCCGGGCCGATGCCGGCAGCTTCATGGACCTGTGCCGCAACCATGATCTGGCCTGCGAGGTGACCCTGCAGCCCCTGGAGCGCTATCCGCTGGATGCCGCCATCCTCTTCTCGGATATCCTCACCATCCCCGATGCCATGGGCCTGGGACTCTACTTCGAGACCGGCGAGGGGCCGAAATTCCGCAAGCCGGTGCGCACCCCCGAGGAGGTCGCGGCGCTGAGCGTGCCGGACGCCGAGCGCGACCTGGGCTATGTGATGAAGGCGGTCTCCACCATCCGCTCGGCGCTCAACGGTCGGGTGCCGCTGATCGGCTTCTCCGGCAGCCCCTGGACGCTGGCCACCTATATGGTGGAGGGCGCCTCCAGCAAGGACTTCCGGCATGTGAAGACCATGCTCTATGACACGCCGGATACCATGCACCAGTTGCTGGACACCCTGGCCCAGGCGGTCACCGACTACCTCAATGCGCAGATTCGCGCCGGCGCCCAGGCGGTACAGATCTTCGATACCTGGGGCGGGGTGCTCTCCACCCCGGCCTACCTGGAGTTCTCGCTGCGCTATATGGAGCAGATCGTCGCCGGCCTCGAGCTCGACCAGGGCGGCCGCCGGGTACCGGTGATCCTGTTCACCAAGAATGGCGGCCAGTGGCTGGAGCATATCGCCGCCACCGGCTGTGACGCCCTGGGACTGGACTGGACCACCGAGCTGGCCGATGCCCGGGCCCGGGTGGGCCACAAGGTGGCGCTGCAGGGCAACCTGGACCCCAATGTGCTGTTCGCCAAGCCCTCGGCGATTCGCGCCGAGGTGGCGCGGATCCTCGACAGCTATGGCAGCGGCCCCGGGCATGTCTTCAACCTGGGTCACGGCATCAGCCAGTTCACCGACCCGGATCACGTCACGGCCTTTATGGACGCCCTGCACGAACTGAGCCCCGCCTACCACGCCCGCATCGAGCATGGCTGAGTGGCTCTGCCGTGGCGCTCGTCGTCGCCTCTGGGCGGCGGCGGCCCTGGCCGCGGCGCTGCTGATCGCCCTCGGTAGCCTGACCCCGGGCGGCGAGATGCCCGAGTCCCTGCCCTGGGACAAGCTCAACCACTTTCTCGGCTATGCCGGCCTGGCGGGGCTGGTGGGCCTGGCCGGGCGGCGCCTGTCCTGGGCCTTCGCCCTGGCGGTGGCCTATGGTATCGCCATCGAGTTCGCCCAGATCCCGGTGCCGGGCCGCAGTGGCGGCGACGGCTGGGATATCCTCGCCAATACCCTAGGGAGTGGCAGCGCCGTGCTATTGCTATACGGCCTGCGCCGCTATCACGCCACGGGAAGTTGACGCTTTCCCGGGCCCTTGCCACGCTCCATAGGAGGCCTCCGGCCTCGTTCCCTTTATCTTGCCAAGGAGTTCCCATGACGACTTATATCGTGGTGGCCGATGCGGCGCGCGCCCGCGTCTTTACCCGTGAGGGACTGAAACTGGAAGAGAAGGAGAGCCTGGTGCATGCCGAGGGGCGCCTGCACGAGGGGGACCTGGTGACCGATGGCGGCGGCGAGGTGCATGAATCCATGGGTCGCACCTCGCGGACCTCGGGGGGCGAGAGCGTGGCCTCCCACCATCAGGCGGAGATCTTCGCCAAACAGGTGGCGGAGTGTATCTATCATGCCCGGGTCGGCAATCATCTGCGCAAGCTGATCCTGGTGGCTCCGCCCCGCTTCCTGGGTATCCTGCGCGACAAGCTGGATGAAGCCACCAGCAAGTTGATTATCCATTCCCTGGCCAAGGATCTCTCCAAGGCGCCGCTGGCGGACATCCAAGAGGCAATCAGCGATATGCGGTAAGTGATTACTAAAGCTCGTCGGGTCGTCGGCCGATACCTAAGCCTAACGCCGACCCATGGCACCTGTGGGGTGGCGTTGATAACAACTCCCCGACCCGACGAGCGAGACCCGCATGTTGACATCCCTGCGAACCCGCATCCTGATCGCCGCCGTGGTGGTCATCACCCTGGCGTTGGTGATCAATGGCATCGCCAGCTACTTTACCCTGCAGTCCCATAACGAACGCCAGATCGCGCAACAGCTCGATGCCACCGCCGAGGGCCATGCCCAGGCCGTCGGCGAGTGGGTCGAGGCGCGCCTGGCCATGGCCGCCGCCGCCGAGGGGGCCGCCTTCGGCGACGCCCCCCTGGCCTCGCTCCAGCAACTGGCCGCCTCCGGCGGGTTCCTGTCCACTTATGTGGCCGATCCCCGCAGTGGCGACATGGTGACCTCCGATGGCTGGGTGCCCCCCGCCGACTACGACCCCCGGGTGCGGCCCTGGTATCGGCGGTCCGAGGCGGTCGGTGACACCGTCGTCACCCTGCCCTATGTGGATGCCAATACCGGCCAACTGGTGGTGACCATCGCCCACCCCTTCTACCAGGGGGGGCGTCTGGAAGCCGTGCTGGGCGGTGATATCGTCATCGATACCATCGTCGAGGGGGTGGCCGAGATCCGGCCTTCGCCGGAGAGCTTCGCCTTCCTGGTGGCCGGCGACGGTACCCTGATCGCCCACCCGGACCCCAGCCTGGCGCTGGAGCCCTCCACGCGCCTTAACCCGACCCTGGATACCGCCTTCCTGGAGGAGCTGGCCGGTGCCGAGGCGCCGCCGGCGCTGAGCCTGGAGGGGCGGGATCGGCTGCTGGGCAGCCGTGGCATCGCCGGCACCGACTGGCAACTGGTGGTGGCCCTGGACGAACACGAGGCCACCGCCGGCCTGCGAGCGATCCTCGGCACCTCGGCCCTGACCCTGGTGCTGGTGGCCCTGGGGGCGGTGCTGGTGCTGGGGGCCCTGCTCAAGGTGGTGTTCCGCCGCCTGCAACTGGCCCGGGATGCCATGCAGGACGTGGCCAGCGGCGAGGGCGACCTGACCCGGCGTCTGCCGGAGGAGGGCCAGGACGAGGTGGCACAGATCGCCCAGGCCTTCAATCGCTTCGTGGCCAAGATGGAGGCGGTGATGCTGACCATTCGCGACAGCAGCGAGTCGGTGCGCATCGCCGCCAACGAGATCGCCAGCGGCGGCCAGGACCTGTCCCGGCGCACCGATAGCGCCGCCTCCAGCCTGCAGCAGACCTCCGCCTCCATGGAGGAGATCACCGGCACCGTGGCGCAGACCGCCGATTCCGCCCAGCAGGCCAACCAGCTGGCGCTCTCCGCCTCCCGGGTGGCGGCCCGGGGCGGCGAGGTGGTGGGCGAAGTGGTCACCACCATGGACGCCATCGGCGACTCCTCGCGGCAGATCGCCGAGATCGTCAACGTGATGGACGGCATCGCCTTCCAGACCAACCTGCTGGCGCTCAACGCCTCGGTGGAGGCGGCACGGGCCGGCGAGCAGGGCCGCGGCTTCGCGGTGGTGGCCGGCGAGGTACGCAACCTGGCCAGCCGCTCGGCCTCCGCGGCCCAGGAGATCAAGGCGCTGATCGAGGCCTCGGACAGCCGGGTCAAGGACGGCACCAGCCTGGTGGCCCAGGCCGGCGAGACCATGCAGGAGATCGTCGCCAGCGTGACCCGGGTCACCGACGTGCTGGGCGAGATCAACGCCGCCGCCGGCGAGCAGCGCGACGGCATTGGCCAGGTCAATGTGGCGGTCACCGAGCTGGACGGCATGACCCAGCAGAACGCCGCCCTGGTGGAGGAGTCCACCACCGCCGCCGAACGGCTCAAGGAGCAGGCCGATCGCCTGGCCCAGGCCGTCGGCGCCTTTACCCTTTCCCAGTCAGCCGCCTCCGACCCAATGAGCCTGCCCAGGGCCTCGGCGGAGACGGCGTCTTCTCAGGAGTTGGAGCACCATGCATTTTAAATCTCTGCGCTGGTTCGTGGTGACCCTGGCCGGCGCCTGCCTGCTGGTGGTGGCCCTGGCCCTGGTGGCCTATGCGCTGATCGCCTCGTCGCGTACCCAGCAGACGGTGGCGACCCATACCCAGGGGTTGCTGGAGGGCGCCGTCGATGAGCGCCTGGCGGTACTGGCCGAGTCCCAGGCGGTGGAAGTACAGCGGCGCCTCGAGGAGCCACTGCGTGTCGCCGAGATGCTCGCCCAGACCAATGCCCTGATGGGGCGTGAAGACGCCCAGGGGCGGCCCCTGCTGTGGATGGACCGGGACGAGCTCTCCACCCTGTTGCGCGAGACCCTGGCGGCCTACCCCGACCTGGTCGACGTCTATATCGGCTGGGAGCCCGATGCCTTCGACGTGGATCGTTTCCATGCGGGGCGCGAGGCGGATGGCTACGAGGCGGAGACGGGCCGCTACATGCCCTGGTGGTACCGGGACGCCGATGGTGCCATCGACGTGCTGCCACTGGGCGATATGGAGAGCGAGGCGCTGCTGCCCAGTGGTATCCGCGAGGGGGAGTATTACCTCTGCGTGCGGGAGAACGAGGCGCCCTGCATCATCGACCCGGCCGCCTACGAGTTCGGCGACCAGACCCTGATGGTCACCTCCTTCAATGTGCCGGTGATGGTGGACGGGGACTTCCGCGGCGTGGCCGGTGCCGACCTCTCGGTGGACTTTATCCAGGGCCTGCTGGAGGCGGCCAATGCCGAGCTCTACGACGGCGCCGGCGAGATGGCCCTGGTGGCCGCCGGCGGCGGCGTGGTGGCCCATACCGGGGCGGCCGAGCGTCTCGGCGAACCCGCCGCGGCGGTGATGGGCGAGCGGGTGGCCGGGCATCTGGCCGCCGCCCGGCGCGATGGCGAGATGGTCGGCGTCGAGGCCGATGGCCTGCTGGAGCGCTACCTGCCGTTTCGCATCGGCGATACCCCGACCCAGTGGACCCTGGCCATTCGCCTGCCGGAGTCGGCGGTGCTGGCCGAGCTCAATGCCCTGCAGGGCGTGCTCGCCGAGCAGCGCCGCCACGACGCCCTGGGCATGAGCCTGGTGGGGGCCCTGCTGGCGGCCCTGGGGCTGCTGGCCCTGGCCTGGGTCGGCGGGCGTATCGCCCGGCCGCTGCGTGAATTGGCGGGCCGCATGCAGGAGATCGCCTCCGGCGATGGCGACCTGACCCAGCGCCTGCCGGTGAAGGGCCGCGACGAGGGGGCCCAGCTGGCCACCCAGTTCAACGCCTTCGCCGACAAGATCCACGATGTGCTGGTCGAGGTGCGCCACAGCAGCGAATCGGTGCGCGTCGCCGCCAACGAGATCGCCAGCGGCGGTCAGGATCTGTCGCGGCGCACCGATAGCGCCGCCTCCAGCCTGCAGCAGACCTCCGCCTCCATGGAGGAGATCACCGGCACCGTGGCGCAGACCGCCGATTCCGCCCAACAGGCCAACCAGCTGGCGCTCTCCGCCTCCCGGGTGGCGGCCCGGGGCGGCGAGGTGGTGGGCGAAGTGGTCACCACCATGGACGCCATCGGCGACTCCTCGCGGCAGATCGCCGAGATCGTCAACGTGATGGACGGCATCGCCTTCCAGACCAACCTGCTGGCGCTCAATGCCTCGGTGGAGGCGGCGCGAGCCGGCGAGCAAGGCCGCGGCTTCGCGGTGGTGGCCGGCGAGGTACGCAACCTGGCCAGCCGCTCGGCCTCCGCGGCCCAGGAGATCAAGGCGCTGATCGAGGCCTCGGACAGCCGGGTCAAGGATGGCACCAGCCTGGTGGCCCAGGCCGGCGAGACGATGCAGGAGATCGTCGCCAGCGTGACCCGGGTCACCGACGTGCTGGGCAAGATCAACGCCGCCGCCGGCGAGCAGCGCGACGGCATCGGCCAGGTCAATGTGGCGGTCACCGAGCTGGACGGCATGACTCAGCAGAACGCCGCCCTGGTGGAGGAGTCCACCACCGCCGCCGGCCATCTCCAGGAGCAGGCGGACCGCCTGGCCGCGATCGTCGGCGGCTTTACCCTGCGCATGGAGGCCCCGTCGGCGGCAGCGCTGGCGGCCCCCGAGGAGGCGCCACGGCGGCTCCCCGAGCCGGCCTGATCCTAGGTGGGTTTAGTGCCTGATCGGCTGGCCTAGTTGGGATGGCTAAGGGGCGCTGGGGGCAGGTCGGAGCAAAGCGTCTTTTTCAGGGACGAAAAAGTCGAGCGTCCAGGGAAGGATTCACAGCGTCTTTGCGGAGTGCCTGCCCCCAGGAAAGCCCCGGGCCTCAATGGGAAGGACGACGATAATCATTCGCCTGGGGCTCGATTTCTTGCGCTCAGGGGTAATAGGGCAGGGCGATCTGGTCGCTGCGCTCGACGCCCTCGGTCAACTGCCGACACAGCTTGAGGAACTCGCGCATCCCGGTGGTCAGGTACTTGTGACGGTGCCAGATAAAGGCGAACTGGCGGCGCAGGTCCAGCTCCGGGGTGGTGATGGGCACCAGGCTGCCGCGGCGGAAGGCGTCGCGCAGCGCCAGCCGCGATACACAGCCGATGCCCAGCCCCGACTCCACGGCGCGCTTGATGCCCTCGGTATGCTCCAGTTCCAGCAGGGTATTGAAGCGCCCGCGGCGATGACGGGCGGCGTGCTCCAGGGTCAGGCGGGTGCCGGAGCCCGGCTCGCGCATGATCCAGGCCTCGCGCATCAGCCGCTCCAGGGGCACCGCCTCGCCCCCCGCCAAAGGATGCTCGGGGCCGCAGAACACCACCAGCTCGTCCTCCACCCAGGACTGCATCACCAGGTCCTCGTGCTGACAATCCCCCTCGATCAGCCCCAGGTCCAGCTCGTGCTGGACGATACGCTCGATAATGCTCTGGGTATTGCGTACCGAGAGGCGCACCCGGCTGCCCGGATGGCGCTGCATGAAATCGCCGATCAGCAGGGTGGCCAGGTAGTTGCCGATGGTCAGGGTGGCGCCCACGTCCAGGGAGCCGACGCCGTGCTGGCCGCGCAGCAGCTCCTCGATCTCCTCGGCGCGGTCGAGCAGCGCCACCGCCTTGGGCAGCAACTGGAAGCCCAGGGCATTGAGCTTGAGGCGCTTGCCGATACGGTCCAGCAGCTGACAGTCGAACTGGCGCTCCAGCTCCGCCAGGGCGGTGCTGGCCGCCGACTGGGAGAGGGCCAGGACACGGGCCGCCCGGGAGACGCTCTCGTGCTGGGCCACGGCCACGAAGACCTCTAACTGACGCAGGGTATAGCGCATGGTCGATTCACTCGGCGGACTCGTTTATCTGTATTATAGATAAGCTTTATCCATACAATCCATTTAACAGATATGAGGCCGGCTCTTAGAATTAGCACAAAGATCAGCTTGGTCGCCTTATGCGCTAATCGAATATGAGAAGGAGTCGGTCGTGAGCAAGTTTGCCTCGGAAGAAGTCTTGAGCGTCCACCACTGGAACGACACCCTGTTCAGCTTCCGCACCACCCGGGAGCGTAGCCTGCGCTTCAAGAATGGCCAGTTCGTGATGATCGGCCTGGAAGTGGACGGCAAGCCGCTGATGCGCGCCTACTCCATCGCCAGCCCCAACTACGAGGATCACCTGGAGTTCTTCAGCATCAAGGTGCCGGACGGCCCCCTGACCTCGCGGCTCCAGCACCTCAAGGTGGGCGACCATATCATGGTCAGCCGCAAGCCCACCGGCACCCTGGTCACCGACGACCTGCTGCCGGGGCGCAACCTCTACTTCCTGTCGACGGGCACCGGCCTCGCGCCCTTTATGAGCCTGATCCAGGACCCCGAGGTCTACGAGCGCTTCGAGAAGATCGTGCTTGTACACGGCGTGCGTACCGTCAGCGAGCTGGCCTACGCCGACTTCATCACCAAGGAACTGCCGGCCCACGAGTACCTGGGCGAGGAGATCAGCGAGAAGCTGGTCTACTACCCCACCGTGACCCGGGAAGAGTTCCACACCATGGGCCGCCTCACCGACCATATCCGCAACGGCAAGCTGTTCGAGGATACCGGCCTGCCGCCCATCGATCCCAAGCAGGATCGCGCCA
The DNA here is from genome assembly GCF_023708045.1 of Halomonas sp. NCCP-2165. Lineage (NCBI taxonomy): Bacteria > Pseudomonadati > Pseudomonadota > Gammaproteobacteria > Oceanospirillales > Halomonadaceae > Halomonas > Halomonas sp. NCCP-2165. The sequence continues at coordinate 11,690 of NZ_BRCY01000032.1, read as the reverse complement.
TGATCTGCGGCAGCCCGGCCATGCTCGACGAGACCAGCGCCCTGCTCGACGACCTGGGCTTCAAGATCTCCCCGCGCATGGGTGAGCCCGGCGACTATGTGATCGAGCGCGCCTTCGTCGAGAAGTAATTCCCGGCGGCGCCGGGAGCCGTCCGGACTGCGTCCGGAGCTCGAAGCCTTAAGCTTGAAGCTGGAAGAAAATCGCCCCCATGGCCTAGCCATGGGGGCGATTTATATTAGGCTGTTTTCCAGCTTCCAGCTTCCAGCTTATACGGCGTCCTTGTCGGTTTCGCCGGTACGAATCCGGATCACCTGCTCCAGGGCGGAGACGAAGATCTTGCCGTCGCCGATCTTCCCGGTATTGGCCACCTGAGTAATCGCATCGATCACCTGCTCGGCCATGGCGTCGTCCACGGCCACTTCCAGCTTCACCTTGGGCAGGAAGTCGACCACGTACTCGGCGCCCCGGTAGAGCTCGGTGTGGCCCTTCTGCCGACCGAAGCCCTTGACCTCGGTGACGGTGATGCCCTGTACGCCGATCTCGGAAAGTGCCTCGCGAACGTCGTCGAGCTTGAACGGCTTGATGATGGCGGTCACCAGCTTCATGGTCTGTCTCCTCGCATCTAAGGGTCGGTCGGCGGTTGCCGGTCTTGGCACAAGCATACACCAAGAAAAAAGGCCCCCGAAGGGGCCAGGGGAGCACGCCAGCTCACTCGGTTCGCGTCGACAGACGCGCTGATTGGCTCAGGCCGTCGTTCTGGGGGCGGCCGCTGCCACCGCCACGCACCTTGGCGACGGTGAATTCGGGGTAGGCCTCCAGGCCGCACTCGGCCAGGTCGACGCCCTCATACTCTTCTTCCTCGCTGACCCGCAGGCCCATCGCCGCCTTGATGATCAGCCACACGGCCAGGCTGGCCAGGAAGACCCAGACGAAGATGCCGATGATGCCGAGGATCTGGGCGCCGAAGGTGGCGTCACCATTGGTCAGCGGCACCGCCAGCAGGCCCCAGATGCCCACCACGCCGTGCACGGAGATGGCACCCACCGGGTCGTCGATCTTCAGCTTGTCCAGGCCGACGATGGCGGCCACCACGATGGCGCCGCCCAGGCCGCCGATCAGGGTCGCGCCCAGGGCGGAGGGCGCCAGGGGCTCGGCGGTGATGGCCACCAGGCCGGCCAGGGCGCCGTTCAGGGCCATGGTCAGGTCGGCCTTGCGGAACCACAGCTTGGCGATGATCAGGGCGGCAATCACCCCGCCGGCGGCGGCGGCGTTGGTGTTGACCAGCACCTGGGCCACGTTGTTGGCGGAGTCCACGTCGGAGACCTTCAACTCGGAGCCGCCGTTGAAGCCGAACCAGCCCATCCACAGGATAAAGGTGCCCAGGGTGGCCAGGGGCATATTGGCGCCGGGGATGGCGTAGATGCTGCCGTCCTTGCCGTACTTGCCCTTGCGCGGACCGAGGATCAGTACGCCGGCCAGCGCGGCGGCGGCGCCCGCCATGTGCACGATGCCGGAGCCGGCGAAGTCGGAGAAGCCGGCGGCGGAGAGCCAGCCACCGCCCCAGGTCCAGTAGCCGGAGACCGGATAGATGACGCCGGTCATCACCACGGCGAAGGCCAGGAAGGCCCACAGCTTCATGCGCTCGGCCACGGCCCCGGAGACGATGGACATGGCGGTGGCCACGAACACCACCTGGAAGAAGTAGTCGGCACGCAGGGAGTAGTAGGGGGCGTCATCGCCACCGGCCAGCACCGCGTCCGCGCTGTTCTCGCCGCCCAGCAGGAAGCCGAGGCTGGGCAGCACGCCGCCCTCGCTGCTGGAGTACATCAGGGTGTAGCCCACCAGCAGGTACATGGTGCAGGCGATGGCGAACAGCGCGATGTTCTTGGTCAGGATCTCGGCGGTGTTCTTGGAGCGCACCAGGCCCGCCTCGAGCATGGAGAAGCCGGCGGCCATCCACATCACCAGGACGCCGCAGATCAGGAAATAGAAGGTGTCGAGCGCGTAACTCAGCTCTACTAGATCGGTCATGGTCGTAACTCCTGAGCCAGTCGGGCTGGCTGGAAGGGGAAAGAGGGGCGAACTCAGACGGCGTCGGCGCCACGCTCACCGGTGCGAATACGGATCACGTCCTCCAGGCTGGTGACGAACAGCTTGCCGTCACCGATCTTGCCGCTGTTGGCGGCGCCACGGATGGCGTCCAGCACCGTCTCGACGCGGGCATCGTCGACGGCCACCTCGACCTTGACCTTGGGCAGGAAGTCGACGACATATTCGGCGCCGCGGTACAGCTCGGTATGGCCCTTCTGGCGGCCGAAGCCCTTGACCTCGGTGACGGTGATGCCCTGAACGCCGTTGTCGGCCAGGGCCTCGCGGACGTCGTCGAGCTTGAAGGGCTTGATGATGGCGGTGATGAGTTTCATCCCGGTCTCCCTACAGCGAAGTTGTCATTGGCGTGCAGCAGGCGACTGCCTGCCTTAGCTAGTGCGTAAAGCATGCCAACTGTAGGTTTTTTCCTTGTAAAGCAGTCGCCTGTCTGGCTCTTGTGGCGCCGGGGGGACGATAATGGCGCGCCGGGATGCACCAGGCTGGTGCTCGCCGTCCGGGGTGGTGCATCCTCGCGGCGCATGCGTGATGGCCGTGGCTTGCGTATCCTGTAGGGCAGTTCATGGCGTTTTTTTCAGGAGTCGATCGGCGATGATCAACAACGAGCGAATCGGGCGTCTCGCCCAGCAACTGGGCGAGCGCCTGCAGGGGGCCTCCCAGGCCCCGGAGGAGCTGCAACGCAGCGTGCAGCAGGTGGTCAAGGGCGCCTTCGATCGCCTGGAGCTGGTCTCCCGGGAAGATTTCGACATCCTGATGGAGGTGCTGCAGCGCACCCGCTCCCGGGTCGAGGCCCTGGAGGGGCAGGTGGCCGAACTGGAGCGCCTGCTCCAGGCGCGGCTGGAGGCGGAGGCGCGGGATGCCTCACCCTCGCCGGCGGCGGAAGACGCCGGCGGTGGCGAGACGCAGGACGAGACGCCACCCCGGGCCTGAGTGTCGTCCTGGCGTCCCTGAGCTAGGGTTAAGGAATTCTCGACTACTCAGGGACGAGTCATGACGCTGGCCATCGTTACCACCCGTGCCGCCCTGGGGCTGGAGGCCCCGGAGGTGCGGGTGGAGGTGCATCTGGCCAATGGCCTGCCCGGCATTACCCTGGTGGGATTGCCGGAGACCGCCGTTCGCGAGAGCCGCGAGCGGGTGCGTAGCGCCCTGCTCAATGCCAACTTCGAGTTTCCCACCACCCGCCGCATTACCCTCAACCTGGCCCCCGCCGATCTGCCCAAGGAGGGCGGGCGCTTCGACCTGCCCATCGCCCTGGGCATCCTCGCCGCCTCCGGCCAGCTGCCCGCCGACGCCCTGGCCGACCTGGAGAGCCTGGGAGAACTGGCCCTGGATGGTCGCCTCTGTCCGGTGGGCGGGGTGCTGCCGGCGGCCCTGGCGGCCAAGCGCGCCGGGCGGCGGCTGATCCTGCCCCGGGAGAATGCCGCCGAGGCGGCCCTGGTGCAGGGCCTGGAAGTCCTGCCGGCAGCGCATCTGCTGGAAGTGGCGGCGCACCTCTGGGGGCGCGAGCCGCTGACGCCCCAGCCCCCCAGCCAGCCCGAGCCGGCGTGTCTCGAGGTCGCCGACCTGGCCGAGGTGCGCGGCCAGCCCCAGGCCCGTCGCGCCCTGGAGGTGGCCGCCGCCGGTGGCCACAACCTGCTCTTCGTGGGGCCGCCGGGCAGCGGCAAGACCCTGCTGGCCAGTCGTCTGCCGGGCATCCTGCCGCCCCTGGACGAGGACGAGGCGCTGGCGCTGGCGGCGATCCGCTCGGTGGCGGGGGAAGCGCCGCTCGAGGGGTGGGGCATTCGACCCTTTCGTGCGCCCCACCATACCGCCAGCGCCGCGGCCCTGGTGGGGGGCGGCTCCTCGCCGCGCCCCGGCGAGGTCTCCCTGGCGCACCATGGCGTGCTCTTCCTCGACGAGCTGCCGGAGTTCAACCGCAGCGTGCTGGAGGTGCTGCGTCAGCCCCTCGAGTCGGGGCGGGTGGACCTGGCCCGGGCCAGGGTGACTCGCCGCTACCCGAGTCGCTTCCAGTTGGTGGCGGCCATGAACCCCTGTCCGTGCGGCTTCCTGGGCGATGCCCGCCGCGACTGCCACTGCACGACGGGGCAGGTACAGCGCTACCAGTCACGCCTCTCGGGGCCCCTGCTCGACCGTATCGATCTGCAGGTCGAGGTGCCGGCCCTGCCCGCCGAGCAGCTGACGGCGGCGACGACGGCGGAGACCTCGGCACGGGTGCGGGAGCGGGTGGTGGCAGCCCGGGGGCGTCAGCGGGAGCGGGGCGGCCTCAATGCCGCCCTCCCCGTGGCGGCCCTGGAGGCGGCCTGTGCGCTGAGCACGGCGGATCGTGCCTGGCTGGCCCAGAGCCTGGAGCGGCTACATCTCTCGGCCCGGGCCTATCATCGGGTACTGCGGGTGGCCCTGACCCTGGCGGACCTGGAGGGGCTCGGGCGTCCCGGCCGCGATCAGTTGCTGGAGGCCATCGGCTATCGGCAGCTGGAGCGTCTATTGGGTCGCCAGTAAGGCGTGACGCGTCGGTAATGACTAAAGGGCATCGGCATCGAAGGCGCCGCTGAGGGTTCGCTCCCAGCGTGGCCGGGTGTCACCCGGCCGCCGCAGGCCAAGCTCCAGCCGGTAGGGGAGCAGGGCGCGGTCCGAGAGCCGCAGCTCGGGGCCGTCGGCCGCCAGGCGCGCATCCAGCAGCCACTGGCCGGCGGGAGTCGCCGCCTGGCTGGCCTGCGGCTGCCAGTCGATCACCTGGGGGCCATCCGGGTAGGCCAGCAGGGCCCGGGTCAGGCTCTCGGCGAAGCGCTCGGCACCGATGGGCAGGGCGCTATCCACCTCGGTGCTGGACAGCAGCAAGACGATCTCTCGGGCCTCGAGCTCCCAGGCCGGCTCCTCCATCAGCAGCCGGCTGGCGTCCTCGCCGAGCCCCAGCAGCGCCTGACGCAGCTGGGTGGGACGATCCGGCGGGCTGGCGCAGGCCGTCAGCAAGGTGAGCGTCAGCAGTATCGCCAGGCGTCTCATCGGGGGGACTCGCGACGGGCCAGGAAGCCGTCCAGTTCATCGAACAGCGTCTCGCGGATCGGCGCCGTCTCGTTGACCAGATGATGGCGAGCCTCCGGATGGCGATGAATCTCGGCGTCGGGGAACTTGCGCGCCAGGATATCCAGGTTCCACTGCCAGTCCACCGTCAGGTCCTGCTCGCCTTGCAGGATCAACACCGGCAGTTGCGCCGGCGGTAGCGCCAGCAGGCGCGGGATCCAGCGTCGCATGGCGCTGATCCAGTTGACCGAGAGGCGATCCGGCTGCAGGGGGTCCTGGTCGCGGAGGAAGGCGGTGAAGTCCGCATCATTGGAGTTGGCCCGGTACTTGCGCGGCAGGCTGCGGATAAAGGGGCTGGCCACCAGGTGCAGCCAGCTGGACTGGTTCCAGCCCCAGGGGCGTACCAGGGGCGCCAGCAGGGCCAGGCCGGCCCACTGGCTCTCGGCCTGACGGTCGAGGGCGTCGGTGGCGAGGACGGCGGCGCCGGTGCTCTGGCCGATCCCCACCCAGGGGCGCGGGGCCAGGCCTTCCAGGCTGAGGCGCCGTTGCAGGGCGGCCAGGCAGCGTCCGTAGTCGTCGAAGTCATCGATGCAGGCGCGTCGCCCGGTGGAGAGACCGTGGCCCGGCAGGTCCCAGAGCACCACCCGCCAGCCACCGTCCAGCAGGCGCTCCAGCAGGTGGCGATAGAGGCCCAGATGATCGAAATAGCCATGTACCACGAAGGCGGTGCCGCGAGGGTGGGGAGGGCTCCACACCTGGGTCCAGAGGCGGAAGGGATCGGCCTCGGTATAGCCCACATGCAGCCCGATGCGATCCTTGAGCAGCGGCATCAGGCGGTAGTGGACGAGATAGTCTTCCAGGTGCGGCATGGCCTGCGGTGTCTGGCCGGCAGGCGTGATGGGGCCCAGGGTGGTGAGGGGCGTGAAATCGGTCATGATGGCCTCCCGTCAGGCACCAATCCTAGCGTCATGAGCCCTCCCAGGCCATATTGCTGGCAGGGGGGATTCATCATTTGGTCGAGGCGGGCAGACCAGGCGCCCAAAATCGGGTAGCATATGGAAGGTATTTCCACAAATATATGCCGGTTTCGTATTTAAGATAACGACAAGCAGTCGGCGGTGCCGGCCGGCTGCAGCGCATCAGGAGGCCCCATGACCGACCGAGTCACTCGCCACCGTCTCCAGGTGGCCAGCGAGCTGGACCATTTCATCAATGAACAGGCCCTGCCGGGGTCAGGTATCGATGCCGAGGCCTTCTGGGCCGGCGTCGATGCACTCTTTCACGATTTGACCCCAAAGAACAGGGAATTGCTCGCCGAGCGCGAACGCCTGCAGCGCGAGCTGGATGGCTGGCATCGCGATAACCCGGGCCCGGTGCAGGATATGCCGGCCTATCGCCGCTTCCTCGCGGAGACCGGCTACCTGGCCGAGGTGCCGGCCGAGGTCAAGGTCAGCACCAGCAAGGTGGATGCCGAGCTGGCCACCCAGGCCGGCCCCCAGTTGGTGGTGCCGGTCAGCAATGCCCGTTATGCCCTCAACGCCGCCAATGCGCGCTGGGGCAGCCTCTATGATGCGCTCTATGGCACCGACGCCATCAGCGAAGCCGACGGCGCCGAGAAGGGCAAGACCTTCAACCCCAAGCGGGGAGCCAAGGTGGTCGCCTATGCCCGCGGCGTGCTGGATATCGCCGCGCCGCTGGCCACCGGTTCTCACCGCGAGGCGGTCAAGTATGTGATCCGTGATGGCCACCTGGTGGTGACCCTGGAAGGCGGTCGCGAAACCGGCCTCAAGGATGCCGGCAAGCTGGTGGGCTATCGTGGCGAGGCGGCCTCCCCCGAGGCGGTGCTGCTCGGTAACCATGGCCTGCACCTGGAGATCCAGTTCGATGCCGAGCACTTCATCGGCAAGGACGATCCGGCGCATATCAAGGACCTGCTGATGGAGGCGGCCCTCTCCGCCATCATGGACTGCGAGGACTCCGTGGCCGCGGTGGATGCCGAGGACAAGGTGGGCGTCTACCGCAACTGGCTGGGCCTGATGAAGGGCGACCTGGAAGAGCGTTTCGAAAAGGGTGGCAAGACGGTGGTGCGTCGCCTCAATCCGGATCGCCGCTACACCACCCCGGATGGCGGCAGCCTGAGCCTGCCGGGGCGTTCCCTGCTCTTCGTGCGCAACGTGGGTCACCTGATGACCACCCCGGCGGTGCTGGATGCCGAGGGCAACGAGGTGCCCGAGGGTATCCTCGACTGCGTGGTGACCAGCCTGATCGCCCTGCGCGACCTGCACAAGGGCGCCGACGAGCCGCGCAACTCCCGGGAGGGTTCCGTCTATATCGTCAAGCCGAAGATGCACGGTCCCCGGGAAGTGGCCTTCGCCAACGAGCTGTTCGGTCGCGTCGAAGACCTGCTGGGCATGCCCCGCGATACCCTGAAGATGGGCATCATGGACGAGGAGCGCCGCACCTCCACCAACCTCAAGGCATGCATCCATGCCGCCGCCTCCCGGGTGGTGTTTATCAACACCGGCTTCCTCGATCGCACCGGCGACGAGATGCATACCGTGATGGAGGCGGGCCCCATGGTGCGCAAGGGCGACATGAAGCATGCCGCCTGGATCCAGGCCTATGAGCGGAATAACGTCCAGATCGGCCTGGCCTGTGGCCTGCGCGGTCGCGCCCAGATCGGCAAGGGCATGTGGGCCATGCCGGACCTGATGGCCGCCATGCTGGAGCAGAAGGTGGCCCAGCCCAAGGCCGGTGCCAACACCGCCTGGGTGCCGTCGCCCACCGCCGCGACCCTGCATGTACTGCATTACCATCAGGTCGATGTCCAGGCGGTGCAGCGCGAGCTGGAGAGCCAGGGCGAGCCCGACTACCTGGACGATCTGCTGAGCGTGCCGGTGGCCGAGGCCCCGAACTGGTCCGATGACGAGATCCAGCAGGAACTCGACAACAACTGTCAGGGCATCCTCGGCTATGTGGTGCGCTGGGTCGAGCACGGCGTCGGCTGCTCCAAGGTGCCGGACATCCATGACGTGGGCCTGATGGAGGATCGCGCCACCCTGCGGATCTCCAGCCAGCACGTGGCCAACTGGCTGCACCATGGCGTGGTCAGCGCCGAACGGGTCCAGCAGACCCTGGAGCGCATGGCCAAGGTGGTGGACGAGCAGAACGCCGGCGACCCCGCCTACGTGCCCATGAGCCGCGACTTCGCCGCCTCCACCGCCTTCCAGGCGGCCAGCGAGCTGGTCTTCAAGGGCCTCGAGCAGCCCTCCGGCTACACCGAGCCGCTGCTGCACCACTGGCGGGCGGTGCACAAGGCGCGCGGCAACTAAGCCCCATCGGCCCTCCCGCTAGTACAACGCCCCGGCGGCCTCATGGCCCCGGGGCGTTGGTGGTTTCGGGCTGGGCCCGGGAGCGGCCTTGCGCTATCTTGTGGCGCAACGCTTGCCACCGTTTCGCCAGCCGCAGGGAGCGCCGCCATGACCGTGATGACCGCCGCCGCCATCGAGGAATTCCTCGACGAGGTCTTTCCCCAGCGCCAGGGCACCATCGAGGGCGTCGACGAGATGCGCGCCACCATGAGCCTGGCCATCGAGGACGAGCACCTCAGGCCCGGGGCCTGCGTCTCCGGGCCGACCCTGATGGGGCTGGCGGATGTCTGCCTCTATGTGGCCATCCTCGCCCAGGTGGGGCCGGAGCCCATGGCGGTGACCACCGACCTCAATTGCCACTTCCTGCGCCGCGCCCGGGGCGACCGCGACCTGATCGCCAATGCCCGCATCGTCAAGCTGGGGCGGCGCCTGGCGGTGGGCGAGGTGCAGCTCTTTTCCGCTGGGGAGGAGGGGCCGGTGGCCCTGGTGACCGCCACCTATGCGCTGCCGGACAGCGACTAGCGCCGCTCTCGGTCGCGCCCCGGGGCGGGCCCGGCGCGCAGCACGCAGGCCCCCAGGGCCAGCCAGCCGCCGATCATCGCCAGGCCGCCCAGGGGAGTGATCAGGCCCAGGCGGCCCAGGCCGCTCAGCGCCAGGGCATAGAGGGAGCCGGAGAAGAGCGCGATGCCCAGGGCCCAGAGCCCCAGCACCAGGCGCTGACCGGCCATCGGCATGGCGGCCCGCCAGGCCAGCACGCCGAGCATCGCCAGGGTGTGCCAGGCCTGATAGCGCACCCCGGTCTCGAAGGCCGCCAGCAGGCGCGGCGCCAGGCGACCCTCCAGGGCATGGGCGCCGAAGGCACCGGCGGCGACCAGCAGGGTCCCCGAGGCGGCCACCAGCAGCCACCAGTTGCGATCACGCATCGCTTGTCTCCCAACCATTCATGGCAGGCGCCACCGTACCCCGAGCGGGGCGAACAGGCTACAATATGGCCCCTGCCATCCTGCTATCGAGAGGACGCCATGCAGATCCAGCTCAATGGAGAACCCCAGCCGCTCGATGGCGAGGTGACGATCCAGCAACTGCTCGAGTCCCTGGGACTCGCCGGGCGGCGTATCGCCGTCGAGGTCAACGAAGAGATCGTCCCCCGCAGTATCCATGCCGAGACGCGCCTCGCCGAGGGCGATCGAGTCGAGATCGTGCACGCCATCGGCGGCGGCTAAGCCCGCGGCGTCCGTATTCGACGCCCCGACGCCCTGCGATCCCGCGGCCAATCGAGGAAACCAAACAGATGACTCAAGCACTCAGCGACCAGCCCTTCGTGGTGGCCGGCCGCCCCTTCAGCTCCCGCCTGCTGGTGGGAACCGGCAAGTACCAGGACTTCGACGAGACCGCGGCGGCCATCGACGCCAGCGGCGCCGAGATCGTCACCTTCGCCGTGCGGCGCACCAACCTGGGGCAGGATGCCTCGGCACCGAACCTGCTCGACGTGATCTCGCCGCAGCGCTATACCCTGCTGCCCAATACCGCCGGCTGCTACACCGCCAAGGACGCGGTGCGTACCTGCAAGCTGGCTCGGGAGCTGCTCGACGGCCATAACCTGGTCAAGCTCGAGGTACTGGGCGACGACACCACCCTCTATCCCAATGTGGTGGAGACCCTGAAGGCCGCCGAGGCGCTGCTGGCCGATGGCTTCGACGTCATGGTCTATACCAGCGACGATCCCATCGTGGCCAAGGAGCTGGAGCGCCTGGGCTGCTGCGCCATCATGCCCCTGGGCTCGCTGATCGGTTCCGGTCACGGCCTGCAGAACCCGCACAATACCCGCCTGATCGTGGAGCAGGCCGAGGTGCCGGTGCTGGTGGACGCGGGCATCGGTACCGCCTCCGACGCCGCCATGGCCATGGAGCTGGGCTGCGATGCGGTGCTGATGAATACCGCCATCGCCCATGCCCGCCAGCCGGTGCTGATGGCCCAGGCCATGAAGCAGGCGGTGGAAGCCGGGCGCCAGGCCTATCTGGCCGGGCGCATGCCGCGCCGCCAGAGCGCCGATCCCTCCTCGCCCTTCGCCGGCCGTATCAACGGCTGAGCCCGACCCAGGAATCGAACGAGGCGTATGAACGACGAACGTACCCCCGAGCCGGGCGCCGAGGCCGCCGGCGAGGCCAATCAGGACACGCTCTACAAGCGTGGAATCAAGAGCTATGTGCTGCGTGCCGGCCGCATGACCGGCGCCCAGACCCGTGGCCTGGAGGAGGTCTGGCCGCGGCTGGGACTGACCCTGGACGGCGGGCGCCTGGACCTGGACGCCCTCTTCGGTCGGCGGGCCCGCCGGGTGGTGGAGATCGGCTTCGGCATGGGTGCCTCCCTGATCGAGCAGGCCGAGACCCACCCGGATACCGACTTTATCGGCATCGAGGTGCATGCCCCCGGCGTCGGCAAGCTGCTCGACGAGGCCGACAAGCGGGGCCTGACCAACCTGCGGGTGTTCCGCGAGGATGCGGTGCGGGTGCTCGACGAGTGCTTCCCGGCGGACAGCATCGATACCCTGCAGCTGTTCTTCCCCGACCCCTGGCCGAAGAAGAAGCACCACAAGCGGCGCATCGTGCAGCCCGCCTTCGTGGAGCTGATTCGCCGCCGTCTCAAGGTGGGTGGCACCCTGCATATGGCCACCGACTGGGAGAACTATGCCGAGCATATGGCCGAGGTGATGGCGGCGGCGTCGGGCTACCGCAATACCGCCACCGCCGAGACCGCGCCCTATGTGCCGCGCCCCGAGTTCCGACCGTTGACCAAGTTCGAGGCTCGCGGCGAACGCCTGGGTCATGGCGTCTGGGACCTGATCTTCGCGCGCAGCGAGTAAGCGAAAACACCGGGCGCGGCCCTGTGCCGCGCCCCGGCTCTCCACCACCCCCGCCCGTTGACCCAGTTCGAGGCTCGCGGCGAACGCCTGGGTCACGGCGTCTGGGACCTGATTTTCGCGCGCAGCGAGTAAGCGATAGCGGGTAAGCGAAAACACCGGGCGCGGCCCCGTGCCGCGCCCCGGCTCTCCACCACCCCGCCCGCTGACCCAGTTCGAGGCTCGCGGCGAACGCCTGGGTCACGGTGTCTGGGATCTGATCTTCGCGCGCAGCGAGTAAGCGATAGCGAGTAAGCGAAAACACCGGGCGCGGCCCCGTGCCGCGCCCGGTG
>NZ_BRCY01000031.1:0-36271 GCF_023708045.1 Halomonas sp. NCCP-2165 | reverse complement strand
TCAGTAGTGGTCGCGCCTTCCCGACGCCCTGCATCACGTTCGGCCTGACGGATCCAGCTACGCAGCGTCTCCGGTGTGCAGCCGATCTTGGGGGCAATGGCGCCGATAGCCGCCCATTGGGAGGGGTAGTCGGCCTCATGGTCGAAGACCATGCGGACGGCCCGCTGACGGACCTCAGGGGCATATCGCTTGGAAGTGTTCATGGCTCCATCCTCTCAAGGTTTGGAGCCTCCGGGAATCCCGGTACGGTTCAGGACTTTGCTTGCATTATTTCGGCGACGTGCTGCACACAGGCTAATCCCATGCAACAGCGGCTGGGGTAACGCCTCCAGAAGATGGTTCCGGTGCAGCACCGCCCTACAGGCCCCGGGCCCGGTTGGAGTGCTGGGCCAGGCGCATTGCCTCGAGTTTCAGGAGCTGGTCAATCAGGTCGCGGGTTTCGGGGATCTCGGAGCGTCCTTCGAGGTAGCGGTATAGCGCGATGATCTAATCATGCAGCGAGAAGACTTCCCGGCAGATGTCATCGAAGCTCATCTCGGCATAGGGGAAACTACACGCCTAACGCATGACTGCGGGCTCATGGGTATCAGTATGAGTATTCTGTCTGAGCGTAGCCTGAATCTAGTCGGCCTCACCCTTGACTCAAGTCAAGAAGTGAGCGCTTTCCAGGTGAAAGACGCCACCTTGCGGTGACGTCGATAACGAGGCAGGGACGCAGATCAGAACATCAGCCTGATCCCGGCGACGACGCCGGTATCCTCGCTGCGGTCGCCGTCGGCGCGGGCCAGGTCGGCGGTTTCCCCATAGCGTTTCTCCCAGTAGGTGCCGAGATAGGGGGCGACACGCCGGGTGATCTCGTAGCGCAGGCGCAGGCCCACGCGTACCGAGTTGAGCCCCTCGCCGACGCCGAATGCTTCGGCCTCGTCGGCGGCCACGGCGATCTCGGTGCGTGGCTGCAGGTAGAGGCGTTGGGTCAGGCGCAGGTCGTATTCACCCTCGAGGCTGGCCGAGACGTCGCCCTCGTCGCTGACTTGCAGCGCCAGGTCGGTCTCGATGCCGTAGGGCATCACGCCCTGGAGGCCGATCCCGGCGTAGGTGCGCTCGGCATGGTCGTCGGAGAAGACCCCGCCCTGATAGCCGATGCCACCCTGGAGCTCCCAGAAATCGGCGATAAGGCGGCCATAGAGCAACTCCAGCGATTCGAACTCGGCATCCTCGCCGTCGCCCTGAACGTTCTCACCTTCGGAATTCAGGTAGAGGCGGTTGACGTCGCCGCCGTACCAGGCCTGAAAGTCCCAGATTAGCGCTTCTTTGTCCTTGTCGGGCACGGCGTATTCCAGTCGCTCGAACAGTGCCATGCCCATGTTGTGCTCGACCATCGGGGCGGGCCAGTCGGCCGGGGCATCGTAGCCGTCCTCCGCCTGGGCAGTGGGGAGCGTGGCCATGGCCAGCAGGACGCCGGCCGCGGTTAGTGAGGCTCGGGTAGTCATGGTTTCTCCTTACGACACCTCGACGACACGGAACATGCCGGCGTCCATGTGGTAGAGCAGGTGGCAATGGAAGGCCCAACTGCCCACGGCGTCGGCGGTGATCAGCGCCGAGACCCGCTCGCCGGGCTTGACGTTGAGGGTATGCTTGCGGGGAATCAGCTCGCCCTGGCCGTTCTCGAGCTCCATCCACATGCCGTGGAGATGGATGGGGTGCTCCATCATGGTGTCATTGATCAGGATCAGGCGCAGGCGCTCATCCTTGGCGAAATGAATGGGGCCGCTTACCTCACTGAATTTCCGACCATCGAAGGACCACATATAACGTTCCATGTTGCCGGTGAGGTGCAGTTCCAGCTCGCGGCCCGGTTCGCGACGATCCGGCCAGGGAGTAAAGGCCTTGAGGTCGCGGTAAACCAGCACGCGGCGTTCATCGGGGTCGATGCCGATGCCGGCCTGGTCGTAGCGGGAGCCCGGTTGTGCCGCGCCTGCCGCCAGCATGCCACCGGCGGTGATTCTGTCCTGTTCCCCCGAGATGCCCGGCCTATTTGAATGATCCATTCCCGGCATATTGGAGCGGTCCATTCCCTCCATCGAGGAGTGATCCATGCCTCCCATGCCGGAGTGGTCCATTCCCTCCATCGTGGAGTGATCCATGCCTCCCATGCCGGAGTGGTCCACTCCCTCCATCGTGGAGTGATCCATGCCCGCCATGCCGTGGGCGCCCATGGCCTCCATGCCGCGGTCGGCGATCCGGCGACGCTCGGGGAGCTCCGCGGTCATCCCCTCCCGGGGCGCCAGGGTGGCACGGGCATAGCCGCTGCGGTCCATGGACTCGGCGAAGAGGGTATAGGCGGTGTCGTCCTCGGGGGCCACCAGGACGTCATAGGTCTCGGCCACCGCGATACGGAACTCGTCGACGGGGACCGGCTGCACCGGCTGGCCGTCGGCGGCCACCACGGTCATCCTCAGCCCCGGGATGCGCACGTCGAAGTAGCTCATCGCCGAGCCGTTGATGATCCGCAGGCGAATCCGCTCGCCGGCCCGGAACAGCGCCGTCCAGTTCTCTTCGGGCGAGTGACCATTGATCAGGTAGGTGTAGGTGCTGCCGGTCACATCGGCGATATCCCGCGAACTCATGCGCATGCGTGCCCACATGCCGCGTTGTTCGGCCGTCGCGGCGAAGCCCCGCTCGCGCACGTCGGCGAAGAAGTCGGCGACGGTACGCTCCTGGAAGTTGTAGTAACCCTCGGCGGTCTTGAGGTTGCGGAACACCGCTCTGGGATCCTCGAAGGTCCAGTCGGTGAGCAGCAGCACATGCTCGCGGTCGTAGCGGAAGGGCTCGCGCTCGGCGGCGTCGATGATCAGGGGGCCGGCATGACCGAGCTGCTCCTGCAGGCCGGAGTGGCTGTGATACCAGTAGGTGCCGTTCTGGCGTACCGGAAAGCGGTAGGTGAAGGTCTCGCCGGGGGCGATGCCGGCGAAGCTGATCCCGGGTACGCCGTCCATCTCGGGGGGCAGGATCAGGCCATGCCAGTGAATGGAGGTGGGTTCGTCGAGCAGGTTGGTGACCCGCAGCACGGCATCCTGGCCCTCCCTGAGGCGAATCAGCGGCCCGGGGCTTCCACCGTTGATGCTGATCGGATGGGCTTCCTGGCCGGCGATCGGCAGCGATTCCCGACGGATCGCCAGGGACACCTCGGGCCCCTCCTCGATGCCCTTGGCATAGGTGCTGGTCTGGCCCCAGGGGTCGGCCCAACTGGGGCGAAGGCCCAGGGCGGCCGCCGATCCCAGGCCGAGGGCCGCGCCGCCTTTCAGGAGCTGGCGGCGGGACAGTGGCTGGGTGATGACTCTCGAACTTGCCATGCAGGACTCCCGTCAGTGTCTGGTCGGAGCCATCTTGACGGGGCAAGCTGAATTCGCCCTGAAAAAAACTGGCCTTACTCCGACCGTAGGGGAATCGTCAGCTCGACCCTCAGGCCGCCGAGCGGGCTGGTGGCAAACCGAGTCTGTCCCGAGTAGCGCGATACCAGTTGCGTGAGAATCGACAGGCCCAGCCCGTACCCGGGGTGGCGCTCATCGAGACGCATGCCCCGCCGGCCGAGACGGCACAGGTCGGCCTCGGCGACGCCGGGCCCATCGTCCTCGACGAGGATACGCAGGCCGTCCGTGAGCGTGATGTGGCAGGTCACCTCGCGGGTGGCCCATTTCCCGGCGTTATCGAGCAGGATGCCCAACATTTCGGAGAGATCCTGGGCCTCGATGGGCACGCGTTGGTCGCTGGCCTGCGGCAGGCGCAGGGTGAACCGTCGATCCGGGTAGAGGGCGCGAAACAGCTCGATCAGGCGGGTGCCATCCCGGTGCGGGTCACTCATGCGCCCGGCATGGGGGCCGGCGATGCGTGAGTGCCGCAGCTGGGCATCCAGTTGGGCATGCACCTCCTCGAGGCGCCGCACCAACTTCTGGCGACGCTCGTCGTCGATGGGACGCGCGCCCCTCAGTACCTGGGTGACCGCCGCCAGCGGCGTCTTCAGGGCATGGGAGAGGTCGGCCGATGAGTCGCGGGAGCGCTGCAGGCGAGCGTCGATCTCGTCCATGAAATGGTTGAGCTGCATGACCAGGCTATCCAGCTCCGAGGGCACGTCCGGGGAGAGGCGTTCGCGTTTCCCGGCTTGCAGTTGGCCAAGTTGGTCGCGCAACCGAGACAGTGGGATAAGTCCTCGGTTGACAGCGAGAAGGTTCAGGGTGACCAGTAACAGCAACAATCCGGCGGCGATGCCGGCTACCCACCAATGCAGCTGCGCCAATCCGGCCTCCACCTGTGCAAAGTCTTCGCCCACCAGCAATACGCCAGCCTCTCCATTCAGGGTGAAGTGGCGTCGATAGACCAGCAAGTGCTGTTCGTCCGCCCTCACCTCGACATGAGCCTCAGGCGCCTCATCGAGCAGCGGCGCCAGCACATCTTTCCAGCGCTCGTCCGACGCGGAGATATCGCCTCCGAGGCGCAGCACATAGAGATGGTGGAAGATTTGGTAGCTCTGGCTCGCCGAGTCCAGCACGACGGGTAGGGATTGGCGATCTTGCTGTAGTTGTTCGATCGCGCTTCGCGCTTCGCGCTCGAGGCGCTCTCCGAGAAAGTCGCGTGCTAGGTCCTCCAGCAAGATGCCGTGCAGCAGCCAGGTGGTGCCGGTCACCAGCAGGGCGATGCCGGAGAGCCAGGCCAGCAGGCGAATGCGTAGGCTGCGTCGATCAATGCGAAACAAGTCGGTATCCCTGGCCACGGCGTGTATGGTTCACGAATTTACCAAGATAGCGTCGAGGGCGGGCGAGATACACATCGACTTCGTAGAGTCTGACCTTGAAGTGAGGCAGAGCTAACGTAACGACAAGCTATCTTAGGCTTCGGTTTTCGTTCAAGCATGGCGAAAGACCGGCAATCGCAGCACAGTCAAGGCCGAGCCCCGCCCCGTCGAAGTCATGGCTTCGTCCGGCAAGCGCGCCGGGAGTGCGTCGCCGAGCCTCAGGCTTAATTTTCTTCTCCGTGAGGCCAAGCAGGCTAGCCGAAACATGTCTTGATCTGTTTAGTGAGTGCCGGTTTCTTGAGATCCGATGCGCTCTTGTCGAAGGGTGGTTCTCACTAAGGAAGGCCAGCTCCCGTCTGGCCTTCTTGATTCATGCCAATAGTTAAATGGGGTCAATAGGTGGCATGTAATTCATACCGATTGCGTAGATCTGCCGTATTGCCGCCTGGCGACCATCCAGAAATTTCCAGTAAATAGTTTCCGGGCCGCAATTGACGCTGGATCAGGAAGTGCCCATTAGGGCTTGAGGCCTCGGCAATACGCTGGCCAGAAGCATCATAGAGGGTCCCGGTGATATGGCTACCCTGGCTTGATATGCCGGGAAAGTGCTCGCTGGTGACATTCAATGTGGTGGGCTGGTCAATATTAACCTGTAGGCGTTTCGGGTGCCCATTTGCCAGAATCTGCGTAGATGAAATCCCTTTTTCCAATATGGCGGGGATGCTGTTGTTGCCTCCCATGCTGGCCATGGTCGGCGTTGAGATGGCGCTTACCAATGCGATTCCGAAGGTTACGATTTTTAGTTTCATGAGAGTTTCCTCTGCTTTGATGACACTCTCAGCGTAGCGAGATAACTTGAAATAGAGCTGAAAGCCCAATCGTGAATTGTAAAAACTTGTACAGTGACCATATCGAAAAACGACAAGATCACAGCCTCGGCCTTTCCTCAGCGACGACACCGCTAATCTTCAGTCGTAGTCGCCCTTCGCGCGGGCCAGCAAGCGCATCCGCAGGATGCGTCGATCAATGCGAAACAAAGCGATACCCCTGGCCGCGCCGGGTCTCGATCCGCGACCTGCCGAGGTGGCGCCTCAGCCGCCCGATATAGACCTCAACCAGGTTGGGGGCCGCCGCGTCCTGATCCAGGGCATAGAGCTGATCGAGCAGATGCGCCTTGGAGAGGATGCGATCGGGGTGGTGCATAAAGTAGCGCAGCAGGCGAAACTCGGTACTCGTCAGGGTGCGCCAGGGGCCCCCGTCGACGCTGACGCTCTGGTTGGCCTCATCCAGGCAGACGCCGTTGAGCGAGAGCTGCAGGGAGAGGTGGCCGGAACGTCGCCGCAACAGCGCCTTGATCCTGGCGATCAGCTCGGGCTCGTGGAAGGGTTTGGTGAGGTAGTCATCCGCGCCGCCTTCCAGCCCCACGACCTTGTCTTCCCAGGTGTCGCGGGCGGTCAGGATCAACACCGGCAGGTCGCGACCCTGCTGGCGCCACTGCCTGAGCAGCGCCAGGCCCGATCCATCCGGCAGCCCCAGGTCGAGGATGGCCAGCGCATAGGTTTCGGTGGCCATCAGTGACCTGGCCGCCCCCAGAGAGGTGGCCAGGTCGGTGCGGTAACCGTTGTCTTTCAGGCTCTCGGCCAGGCTCTCGGCGAGCAGGTCGTCATCCTCGAGAAGCAACAGTTTCATGCGGCAAGCTCATCCCTGGAACTCGATGGTCCCGGACATGCCGGCCTCATAGTGGCCCGGGATATTGCAGGCGTACTCCAGGTCGTCCACATTCGCCGGGGCCGTCCAGACCAGCACCGCCGTCTCGCCCGGCGCGATGGTCACCGAGGGCATCTGACCGCCGTGCGCTCCCTCGGCCATATCATGGCCGCCGTGTTCGCCATGGCCACTACCGCCCATCTCCAGCATCATCCGGCGATGAGCCTCCTGAGCCTCGGCATCGCCGATGACGAATTCATGTTCGAGATGACCGGTATTGGTGATCTCGAAGCGGAGGGTTTCGCCCGGGGCAATGTCGAGCCCCTCGGGGGCGAACCACATGTCGCCCGCCTCGAAACGAATGGTGCGATCGATATCGGCCTCACCGGTGGCGTCATGGGAGCCGCCGTGTTCGCCGGCGGCGAAGGCGGTGGTCGCGGTCAGGCCGAGGAGCAGGGCCAGCAGCGTCTTGCGCATGGTGTCACCTCTTGCGTGGTGTCTGGGGAGGCTCATTTATAGCGCACGAACCTGAAATGAGCCTGAACCCGTGGCGCCAGCGAGGGCACCCCGCGCCGCCTATCCTAGCAGCCGGGTGTCAGCCATGGCAGTGGCGCGTCTGGGGTGGGCCAAGCTTCGCCCCAGGAGCCCTATCCAGGAGCCCAGGGGGCTTGACCTTGGGGCTACCCATAGGTGCTAGGTTCAGGCCGTTATCCCGGCGGCGCCTCGCCGGGGCCTGCCTCGGGAGTCGTGTCATGATGAATGCCGATTGCTTCGCCCTGATGGGAGCCATGGGGTGGTGGGCATGGCTGATGCCGCTCGCCTTCCTGCTGCTGCTGGGCCTGGGTATCGCCGCGCTCGTCAAATACCTTTTCCAGTCCCACAAGGGGGATCGTCGATGAACCGTCACCTGACCGCGCTGCTTGCCGGTGGCACCCTGCTGCTGGGGGCCGCCACGGCCCAGGCCGCCTTGCCGGAGGAGGCCACCCTCTACAAGAACCCGCAGTGCGGCTGCTGCGATGCCTATGCCCGCCACCTGGAAACCTTGGGCATCGCGGTGACCGTGGTTGATGATATCGAGCTGGGCGAGATCAAGCAGGCCGCCGGGGTGCCCTATGGCCTCGGTGCCTGCCATACCGTGTCGCTGGGCGACTACTGGATCGAGGGCCATGTGCCGCTGGCCGCCGTCGAGTCGCTGTTCGAGGAGCGCCCCGCCACGGCCGGCATCGGCCTGGCCGGCATGCCCCTCGGCACGCCGGGCATGCCGGGCCCCCAGCGCGAACCCTACGAGGTCTATCGGTTCGAGGATCATCAGGCCACGCCCTATCTGACCCTCTGACGTCACCGCCCCGCCGCCCCTGCCGTCGGCGGTCGCCGTTCAGAGCGTCGGCATGCCGATGGCGATAGAATGGCCCGAGAGTCATGGCATAAGGGTGGGCGGTGATCACACGGCAGGGATTTTTGCTGACGCGGCATTGGCAGGACAGTGCAGAAGGGACGTTAGTGACCTTCTGGCTGGCCACCGACGAGGGGCCCCTGAGGGTCACCCTGGCGCCCCGGCCCTCGGTGGCCTTTCTGCCCGCCGCGCAGCGCCACCTGGCCGAGCCCCTGTTGTCGAGCGTGCCGGCCGGCGAGGCCGAACTGCGCCCCCTTGAGCTTCGCGACTTCCAGCGGCGCCCGGTGCTCGGCCTCTATTGCTCGCAGTATCGCCGGCTGCAGCGCCTGGTGCGGCGCCTGCGCGAGGCCGGTGTCGACTGTTTCGAGGCCGATATTCGTCCCCCGGAGCGTTACCTGATGGAGCGCTTTATCACCGCCCCGGTGGAGGTCACCGGTACCCCGGATGGCCAGGGCGGCCTCAGGGATGCCAGGCTGCGTCCCGCCCCGGACTATCGGCCGCCGCTTAGCATGGTGTCGCTGGATATCGAGACCAGCGGCCGCGGCGAGCTCTACTCCATCGCCCTGGAGAGCGGTGCCGAGCGCCGGGTGCTGATGCTGGGGCCGGCCAGTGACGAGGACGGGGCGGCCCTCGACTTCGCCCTCGACTACTGCGCCAGTCGCGGCGAGCTGCTGGCGCGGCTCAATGCCTGGTTCGCCGAGCATGACCCGGACGTCATCATCGGCTGGAACCTGGTGCAGTTCGACCTGCGCCTCCTCCAGAAGCATGCCGAGGCCCTGGGCGTGCCGCTGCGCCTGGGGCGTGAGGGGACGGCACTGGAGTGGCGCGCCCACGGCAGCCAGGAGAACTACCACTTCGTCAGCGCCCCCGGGCGGCTGATCGTCGATGGCATCGAGGCCCTGCGCGGTGCCACCTGGCAGTTCGCTTCCTTCAGCCTGGAGCATGTGGCCCGGACCCTGCTCGGCGAGGGCAAGGCCGTGGATAATCCCTACCGGCGCCTCGCGGAGATCGAGCGGCGCTTCGCCGAGGACAAGCCGGCGTTGGCCCGCTACAACCTCAAGGATTGCGAGCTGGTCACGCGCATCTTCGCGACGACCGAGCTGATGGCCTTCCTGCTCGAGCGGGCCAGCGTCACCGGGCTTCCCGCCGATCGCAGCGGCGGCTCGGTGGCCGCCTTTACTCACCTCTACCTGCCGGCCATGCACCGCCTGGGGTATGTGGCCCCCAACCTGGGCGAGGGGCAGGCGGCGGAGAGCCCCGGCGGCTTCGTCATGGACTCCCGCCCCGGCCTCTACGACTCGGTGCTGGTGCTCGACTTCAAGAGCCTCTATCCGTCGATCATCCGCACCTTCCTGATCGACCCGGTGGGGCTGATCGCCGCCGAGGAGGAGGCCGACGCCGTGCCCGGCTACCTGGAGGGGCGCTTCTCGCGGCGCCAGCATGCCCTGCCGGCCATCGTCGAACGGGTCTGGGCCGGTCGCGAGGCCGCCAAGGCCGATGGCAACGCGCCGCTCTCCCAGGCCCTGAAGATCATCATGAACAGCTTCTACGGGGTGCTGGGCTCCAAGGGCTGTCGTTTCTTCGATGCCCGCCTGGCCTCGTCGATCACCCGCCGCGGCCACGCCATCATGCATCGCACCCGGGAGCTGATCGAGGCCGAGGGCTATACGGTGATTTACGGCGATACCGACTCCACCTTCGTGTGGCTGGGGCGCGCCCATGGCGAGGACGAGGCGGCGGCCATCGGCCGGCGCCTGGTGGCTCGGGTCAACGACTGGTGGCGCCGTCACCTGGACGAGGAGCTGGGCCTGGAGAGCGCCCTGGAACTGCAGTTCGAGACTCACTACCGGCGCTTCTTGATGCCCACCATTCGCGGCGCCGAGGCGGGCAGCAAGAAGCGCTACGCCGGCCTGGTGCGCGACGCCGCGGGGCAGGAGCGGGTGGTCTTCAAGGGCATGGAGACGGTACGCAGCGACTGGACGCCGCTGGCCCAGGCGTTCCAGCGCGAGCTCTACCGCCGCGTCTTCACCGGCGAGCCCTACCGGGACTATGTGCGCGAGGTGGTCACTCACACCATCCGGGACTGCGTGGCGCGGCTGGAGGCGGGGGAGGAGGACGAGCGGCTGGTCTATCGCAAGCGGCTGCGCCGGCGCCTCGACGACTACCGGCGCAATGTGCCGCCCCAGGTGCGCGCGGCGCGGCTGGCCGATGCGCATAACGCCCGCCTGGGCCGGCCGCCCCAGTACCGGAACGGCGGCTGGATCCGCTACGTGATCACCACCGCCGGTCCCGAGCCCCTGGAGGCGCGGCACTCGCCCATCGATATCGACCATTACCTGACCCGCCAGCTCAAGCTGGTGGCGGATGCCATCCTGCCCTTCGTCGGCGACGACTTCGATGGCCTGATCGACCGTCAGCTGGGCTTGTTCTAAATCAGCGCTGCTTGAGCTGTTCCTTGAGCTGCTTGGGGACCTGCTTGATGATCAGCCGGTCGCTGGCCTCGTCGTATTCCACGCTGGAGCCCAGCAGGTGGGAGTCGAAGCTGATCGAGACGCCGCCGGCGCGGCCGGTGAAGCGGCGGAACTGGTTGAGGGCCTTCTTGTCCGGGGGGATCTCCGGGGAGAGGCCGTAGTCCAGGTGGCGGATATGCTCGTAGAAGGCCTTGGAGTCGTGGTCGTCGACCACCTCGGAGAGTTCCTCCAGGGTGATCGATTCGCCGCGGCGGGCCTGGTCGCTGGCGTAGTCGAGCAGCGCCTCGGTCTTCTCCCGGGCCTGGTCGTCGGCGAGGTCCTCCTGCTCCACGTAGTCGCTGAAGGCCTTGAGCAGGGTACGGGTCTCGCCGCCGGCGTCGATGCCCTCCTCGGCGCCGA
This sequence comes from Halomonas sp. NCCP-2165, assembly GCF_023708045.1. NCBI lineage: Bacteria > Pseudomonadati > Pseudomonadota > Gammaproteobacteria > Oceanospirillales > Halomonadaceae > Halomonas > Halomonas sp. NCCP-2165. Next base: position 25,512 of record NZ_BRCY01000031.1, on the reverse strand, counting down.
GCAGTTCGGCGAAGGCCTCGGCGAACTTCTTGCCGCCCCGGTCACGCAGCCAGGAGAGGTACTGCTTGGAAGGCGTCTCGGCACGCCACTGGCGGATATCCAGGCGCGCCGCCAGCGACAGCTGGGCCAGGTTGAGCTGATTGGCGGGGACGATGGCGCCGTCCTCGTCGATGCCCCACCCCTCGCGGTGATGCAGCAGCGCCAGGCTCAGGTACTCGGCGTCGCCGTGGCGGTAGTGGGCCAGCAGCAGGTGGCCACCCACCGAGAGGTGCTCGCCGAGCATCTCGGTCAGCCGCTGGGCCAGTTCGCGGCTGAGACCGACGAAGTCCGTCTCGCCGTCCAGGTAGGCGCCCAGGGTGCTCGCCAGGCGACTGCCGGCGCCGAAGTGGCCCCAGGCCTTGGTCTTGCCGTGATAGGCGCTGTTGACCCCGGCCAGCAGCTCGTCCAGGGCCGGCGAGGGCGCGGCCTCGGCCTCGGCGGCCACCAGCCGGGCCGGCTGCTCTCCCGCCAGATCGATGCGATGGATGATGCTGTGGAGTATCGGCATGGAGCCCCCCGGTGACGAAAGCCAGATCACGAAACGAGGGGCGATGATACCCGCCGCCGGCCCCCGGTGGTACCGGGCGATCAGGGCTTGAGCCGATAGCCGCTCTTGAAGATCCAGCCCACCAGGCCGATGCCGATGGCCAGGAAGACGCCGATCATTCCCAGGCTGGCGGCGAGGCTGACGTCGCCGATGCCGTAGAAGCTCCAGCGGAAGCCGCTGACTAGGTAGACCACCGGGTTGAAGAGGGTCACCGCCTGCCAGAAGGGCGGCAGCATCTCCAGGGCGTAGAAGGTGCCGCCGAGGAAAGTCAGGGGGGTGATGATCAGCAACGGCACCAGCTGCAGCTGCTCGAAGCCATCCGCCCAGATGCCGATGATAAAGCCCAGCAGGCTGAAGGTGATGGCGGTCAGCACCAGGAAGAGCAGCATCCACAGCGGGTGGGCGATCTCCAGCGGCACGAAGAGGCTGGCGGTGGCCAGGGCGATCAGCCCCAGGGCCACCGCCTTGGTGGCCGCCGCCCCCACATAGCCGATGACGATCTCGGCGTAGGAGACCGGCGCCGAGAGCAGCTCGTAGATGGCCCCGGAGAAGCGCGGGAAGAAGATGCCGAAGGAGGCGGTGGCCACGCTCTGGGTCAGCAGCATCAGCATGATCAGCCCCGGCACGATAAAGGCGCCATAGCTGATCCCCGCCACCTCAGTGATGCGGGTGCCGATGGCGGCGCCGAAGACCACGAAGTAGAGCGAGGTGGAGATCACCGGCGAGACGATGCTCTGCAGCATGGTGCGCTTGGTCCTGGCGAGCTCGGCCAGGTAGAGGGTGCGTACGGCCTTGAGGTTCATAAGACGGGTCCTGTGTGCGGGGCATCCATGTCGGCCGGGGCTGGCCGGGTAGCGGGGCGTCCTAGCCGGTATCAGGGCTCCTTGACCAGACTGACGAAGATCTCCTCCAGGGAGCTCTGGCGGGTATGCAGATCGCTGTAGCGGATGCCGGCCTTGTGCAGGGCGCCGAGCAGTTCGGCGATCCCCGAGCCTTCGCCGTTCCCCGCGCTGCTGTCGTAGCGATAGATCAGCGCCTGGCCGTCCTCGCTCAGCGTCAGGTGGTAGGGCGCCAGGGCCTCGGGCACCGACGCCAGAGGCGTCTTGAGCTGCAGGGTCAGCTCCTTGCGGCCCAGTTGGCGCATCAGCGCCTGCTTCTCCTTGACCAGCACCAGCTCGCCGCGGCGAATCACCCCGATGCGGTCGGCCATCTCCTCGGCTTCCTCGATGTAATGGGTGGTGAGGATGATGGTGACGCCTTCGTCGCGCAGGTCGCGGACGATCTGCCACATCTCGCGGCGCAGCGCCACGTCGACCCCGGCGGTGGGCTCGTCGAGGAACAGCACCTGGGGCTGGTGGGAGAGGGCCTTGGCGATCAGCACCCGGCGCTTCATGCCGCCGGAGAGGGTCATCAAGCGGTTGTGACGCTTGTCCCAGAGGGAGAGGGCGCGCAGGATGCGCTCCAGGTAGGCGTCGTCCCGGGGCTTGCCGAACAGCCCGCGGCTGAAGCGCACCGTGTCCCATACCGTGGAGAAGGCCTCGCCGGTCAGCTCCTGGGGTACCAGGCCGATCAACTCCCGGGCCGCCCGATAGTCGGCGACATTATCGTGGCCGTCCACGCTGATGGTGCCGCCGCTGGCGTTGACCAGGCCGCAGATGATGCTGATCAGTGTCGTCTTGCCGGCCCCGTTGGGGCCCAGCAGGGCGAAGATCTCGCCGCGATTGATGGTCAGGCTCACTTCCTTGAGGGCCTGGAAACCGCCGCGATAGGTCTTGGAGACGCCTTCTATGCGGATCATGGGTGTGCCCAAGGCAGCGCGGGCGGCACTGGGCGCGAAGGCGGTGGTCATGGGCGCTCCTTATCCGAGGCAGCGCGGGCGGCACTGGGCGCGAAGGCGGTGGTCATGGGCGCTCCTTAGCCGGAGTGGGCGCTGCGGCCGAGTTTCCGGTCCCCAATGACGAAGGCCGCGGCGACTCGCCGCGGCCTTCTCGGTGGCGCCAAGGCGCCGCTCACCCGGGGCGATCAGCTGCGGCTGGTGACTTCCAGCAGATGGTAACCGAACTGGGTCTTCACCGGGCCCAGCACGGTGTTGAGCTCGCCGGAGAACACCACCTTGTCGAATTCCGGCACCATCTGGCCGGGGCCGAAGGCGCCCAGGTCGCCGCCCTGGCGGCCGGAGGGACAGCTGGAGTGCTCGCGAGCCACCTCGGCGAAGTCGCGGCCGCCTTCGATCTCGGCCTTGAGGGCCAGACACTTCTCTTCACTCTCTACCAGAATATGACGCGCGGTTGCCCTGGCCATAATTCACTCCTCGATGGATGGCTATCGGACCGGCCGTACGGCCAGCCGGTTTCTCGGCCGAGGATAGCATGCCCGGCGCGGGTGGGGCAGCCAGTGAGGCATCGACAAGGCCGGGTCGGGTTTCCCGAACCGGCCGTGTCGATGCGCCGAGGTTTTTCGCGCGCCCGGTCGTGGGGCGCCAATGCCAGCGTCACTGCCGTTCGTCGCGGGTGGCGCGCAGCAGGACCCGGTCCATGCCGCGGCTGCCGAGCAGGCGCTTGAGGCAGGCGAACAGGTGGGTCGGCAGGGTCACCGCATAGCGGGCTCGGGGGCGAGGGCTCTCCAGGGCATGCACCAGCTTGGCGATCACTGCCTCGGGGCCCAGGGTGAAGGGCGCCTTGCCCGACTGGCTGGCCAGGCGCGCCTCCACATGGCGATAGGTCTCGGCATGGGCGCTATGCCGGGTGTCGATGCGGGCCCGGAAGGCGCGGTGGGCGTTCTCCCGGAAGCGGCTGGTGATGGGGCCGGGCTGGATCAGGCTGACCTGGATGCCGCTGCCGGTGAGCTCCTGGCGCAGGGTGTCGGTGAGGCCCTCCAGGGCGAACTTGGAGCAGACATAGGCGCCGCGATAGGGCAGGGCGGCGAAGCCCAGCACCGAGCTGTTCTGCACGATGCGCCCCTGGCCCCGGGCGCGCATCGCGGGAAGTACCCGGCAGGTCAGCTCGTGGGTGCCCAGCAGGTTGGTCTCCAGTTGGGCGCGCAGGGTCGCCCGGCTGAGGTCCTCCACCGCCCCGGGTTGCCCATAGGCACCGTTGTTGAAGAGGGCATCGAGGCGCCCGTCGGTACGCTCCAGTACCTCCTGTACCGCGGCGGCGATGCTGTCGCTGTCGTCCAGGTCCAGGCGCAGGGCCTCCAGGCCCTCCGCCTCGAGTCGGGCCACGTCGTCCGCACGGCGCGCCGTGGCGAAGACCCGCCAACCGCGGGCGCTCAGGGCATGGGCGGCGGCATGACCGATGCCGCTGGAGCAGCCGGTGATCAGGATGGTGCGTGGCGAATCGGACACCCGGGATCTCCCCTGACAAAAGCCGCACTGTGGCGCTTTCGCTCCCTCGGGGCAAGGCCGGCGTGCCGGGGACGACACCTCGCTTCCCGGCGCGACCCGCCCGGGACTAGGAGATAAAGGTCACCGGTGGCCGGGGGGTGCGATCCACCCGCAGCGAGAAGAGGTCGGGGCGGGCGTAGTGACCGCAGACATCCAGCGAGCGTCGGGCCCGGCGTGCCGCCTCGAGATCGAGCTCGGTGTAGAGGATGCCCTGATCGCGTGGGAGCGGTCCGGCGACGACCTCACCGGAGGGGGCGATCACCACGGCGTTGCCGGTATTGATCCACTCGTCGGGGGAATAGAGGCGGTCGCGTTGCGGGAAGGCCGCGGGGATATCCCGGCCTTGGAGGGCGGTGGCGGTACTGATCACCCAGCACCCGCCCTCCCGAGCGATATGGCGCAGGCTGGCCAGGCCGGCGTCGCTGCTGTCCCAGGTGGGGTTGATAAAGACTTCCAGGTCCTGGGCGTAGAGGGCATAGCGGGCCAGCGGCATATAGCACTCCCAGCAGATCAGGCAGCCGAGCCGTCCGGCGGGGGTGGCCGTCACCCGCAGCCCGGACGCATCGCCCATGCCCCAGACCATGCGCTCCGGGTTGGTCGGCATCAGCTTGCGATGACAGTTGAGGAGACCGCCATCGGGGCCGATCACCACCACGCTATTGAACAGGGTGGTGCCGCTGTAGCGGCCATCGAGCTCGTGGAGGCCGGTGACCAGGGTGATGGCATGGCGCGCGGCGGCCTCCTGCAGGGGTTGCAGGGCATCGCCCTGGAGGTCGACGGCGTTGTCGCGCAGCAGGGCATGCAGCTCCGCGGACAGGGCCATGTCGGTGCCCGGGGCCAGTCGCCAGGCCCAGGTGGGGTAGCCGGGAATATAGGCCTCGGGAAAGATCAGCAGGCCGGCCCCCGCCGCCGTGGCCTCCTCGATCAGGTCGAGCATGCGTTGGATGGTGGCTTCGCGTTGCAGCAGCAGGGGAGGGGCTTGAATCACCGCGACTCGGGTCGGCATGGTCGAATCCTCATGCCCAGGGCGGGTGCCGGAGGGCACGCGATCACGAGCATTAGCTGGCTGCCCTGAGTATAGGAGGTGGTGAGCAGGGCGCCCGGACCATGGGGACGCCATGCCCTGTCGCCCCGGCCCGGCGGGGAATGGGCTAGTGTGAAGGAAAGGGCCGGGAGCCGCGCGGCGGTGCCCTCGAGGCCCGGCAGGTGGCGCCTGGGCGCCGGGGCAGGAGATCATGGAACCGCATCGCTTCGCCGAGTCGGCCCTCGGCTTCACCCGCAGTCCGCTGGGCATCATCGCGCTCTTTATCGTCCTGGTCTACGGCTTCGCCTCCCTGGTGGTCGGCCTCGGCGGCAACCTCGCCGAGCGGGTGGTGCCGCTGATCTATTTCATGGTCGGCTTCCCGGTGCTGGTCTTCTTCGGTTTCCTGTGGCTGGTGGCACGACACCACAACAAGCTCTATGGTCCTGCCGATTTCGAGGACGAGGAGAATTTTCTTCGCACCCAGGTGGCCACCGCCGCCTCCCTGGCGGCGGCCTCGATCAAGCATCCGGGAGACGAGGCCGACGCCGGCGAGAGCCAGGTGCGCACGATTGTCGAGACCCTGTCGATGATGCCCCGGGGGCGGATGGAGCCCTGGCGCCAGCGCCTGCTATGGGTCGATGACCACCCGGAAAACAATATCTTCGAGCGTCAGGCCTTCGCCGCCCAGGGCATCGAGGTGGTGCTGGCAGGCTCCACCGATGAGGCCCTGAGGCTACTGGAGTCGCGGCGCTGCGCGGTGATCATCTCCGATATGGGGCGCCGCGAGGGGCCGCGGGAAGGCTATGCGCTGCTCGAGCGCTTGCGCGCCCGCGGCGATACCACGCCCTTTCTGATCTATGCCGGCTCCAATCGCCTCGAGCACAAGCAGGAGGCGCACCGGCGTGGCGCCCAGGGCTCCACCAATCGGGTCGAGGAGCTGTTTCGCCTGGTGATGGAGGCCCTGTGTCGCGACCTGCCTGGTCCTAGGCCTTGCTGACGCGCACCGCGGTGCCGGTGGCCACCAGGAAGAGCATCGACTTGCCGCCGCCGGAGATCTCGCTGTAGTCGAGGTCGACGGCGATCACCGCATTGGCACCCAGGGATTCCGCTTCCCGGCGCAGCTCGTCCAGGCAGGCCACCCGCGCGTCCCGCAGCGCCGCCTGAGACGACTTGTTGCGTCCGCCGAAGAAGTCGCGGAAGCCGGCGAACAGGTCCTTGAAGACGTTCATACCGAAGACGCACTCCGCCGAGACGATATCGAGGTGCTCGACGACGCGGTAGCCTTCGAGGTGGGAGGAGGTGGTGAGCAGTAGGCGTTCAGACATGTGACTTCCTTTTCCGGGGTGACGGGACCCGGCGGCTGGCCGGGGCGCAATGCCAAGTACATTCGATCCTAGCCCAGCTTCCCCTGGCTGTAATCCTGCCCATGGGGATTAGACCATGGTCTAAGTCCGGTTTTTCGCGCATTCGTTGACACCCCGTTGTCCTGGCGACTCGGCTCAACGGCGAAAGTTACCGGTAACATTCGGCTCGATATAGAGAGCTCGTTACAACTGCCTGCGCTCGCCGACTTTTCGTACAAAACCTAAATCCCCCGGGCGTTACAGCGTCTCCCAGGGCAGTGGCGGCGGCGACTCCAGGGCCTCGCGCACCAGGTCCAGGGCCCGCTCGAGCGGGTCGCGGCCGGCGGCGGCGCTCAAGCACAAACGCAGCGCCTGGGGCGCCGGCTCGCTGCCGACGCAGAAGGGCTCGGCGCTGGTCAGCTTGAGGCCGCGTTGGATCAGCGTCGCCTGCAGGGCGGCGCCGCGCAGGCCATTGGGCAGCGGCAGCCAGAGGTTCGAGCCATGGGGCCGCCCCGCCACCGGGAACCCGGCCAGGCGCTCCCGGGCCAGGGCCTGGCGGGCCCCCAGTTCCTCGGTCTGCCAGGCCAGCAGGCGCTCGGCGTCCTCGCTTGCCACCCAGCGGCACACCGCTTCCACCATCAACGGCGGCACCATCCAGCTCTGGGCGCGCAGGGTGGCGCCGAGGCGCTCGCCCAGGGCCTCCGGCACGCAGAGGGTGCCGATGCGCAGGCCGCCGGCCAGCACCTTGGACGTACTGAAGATAAACAGGGTGCGCTCCGGGGCCAGGGTCAGCAGCGGGGTACCGCGTTCCGTGTCGGGCAGGTACTGGACCCCATCCTCGACGATCCAGAAGTCGTGGCGACGCGCCAGCGCGGCCAGGTGCTCGCGGCGCGGCTCGCTCAGCGGGCGGCCGGTGGGGTTGTTCTGGTCCGGGGTCACGTAGACCAGCCGCGGCGGTTGCTGGGCGCAGAGCCTGGCCAGGGCCTGGGTGTCCATGCCGTCCTCGTCCAGGGGCACCCCCAGCAGCTTGAGGTGGGCCTGCTGGCAGGCGGCGATCAGCCCGGGGTAGGTGAGGGTATCGGCGGCGACGCGCTCGCCGGGGCGAGTCAGGGCGCGCAGCGCCAGGTCGATGCCATGCTGGCCGCCTTGGGTCACCAGCAGCCGCCGCGGGTCGGCGTCGATGCCCAGCAGGCGTTGCAGCCAGGCCGCCAGCTGGCGGCGATGGGCCCGTACGCCGCGCTCCGACTGGTACTCCACGGCGCGCCGCAGCACCGCCTCGTCGCCGGCCAGCTCGCCCAGCAGGCGGCCCAGGGTGCCGGCGCGCAGCGGATGGGGCGGCGGCAGGCTCATGCTCAGGTCGATGAGGCCGTTATCCCGCGACTCGTCTTCCGGCGGGACGGCCAGGAAGGCTGGGGTGGCCGGGGCCTCGGTGTCGCACACATAGGTGCCGCTGCCGACCCGGGCGGTGACCCAGCCCTGGCGCTCGGCCTCGGCATAGGCGCGGGTCACGGTGCCCACCGTGACGCCCAGGGCGTCGGCCAGGCGCCGCTGGGGCGGCAGGCGCTGCCCCGGGGCCAGCTCGCCGGATTCGATGGCCCGGGCGATGGCCTCGCCGATGGCGCGGTAGCGGGGCCCTTCCGAAAGGAGAGAGGGAGTCCATATTGTCATGGTGACAATAAAACCTTTGACGGGGAAATTGTGCCCATTATGCTGAGTTTAGGCGCGAATGTCGCGTTTCATTGCCCAATAATCGCATAATTGTATGGATTCAATATTATGGAAGCCTTGGCAGTCCTGGGCCCGGCGGCCCTCTATATGATCTCCATGACCATCACCCCCGGCCCCAACAACGTGATGCTCACCGCCTCCGGGGCCAACTACGGCTTCCTGCGCACCCTGCCGCATATCTTCGGCATCCTGGGGGGCTGTTTCCTGCTCTTCGCCGGTATCGCCCTGGGCCTGGGGCTGCTCTTCGAGCGTTTTCCCCTGGTGCAGACCGCGCTGCGGCTGATCGGCAGCGCCTACCTGCTCTACCTGGCCTGGCGCATCGCCAGCGCGCCGCCCCCGGACCTGCGCCGCCGCGGCGAGGGGCGCCCGCTGACCTTCTGGCAGGCCGCGGCCTTCCAGTTCGCCAATCCCAAGGCCTGGGTGATGGGGCTGGCGCTGATGGCGGGCTTTTTGCCCGAGGACGGTGACACCTGGCTCAATGCCCTGCTGCTGGCGGCCTTCGCCGAGCTGGTGGCGCTGCCCTGCATCGCGGTCTGGGCGGGCTTCGGCACCGCCATCGGGCGCTGGCTCGACGGCCCCCGGGCCTGGCGGGTCTTCAATGCCCTGATGGGAGCGCTGACCGCCGCCTGCGTGCTGTTTATCCTGGGCTAGGGGTAAAGTCGACGACTCAGGCCTTCCCCGGTTGGAAGGCCTCCCAGGTCTTCTCCGCCAGGCCGATGCCGGCGCCGGTCATGGTCAGGTAGGTCTCGTTGGCGCCGGCCTCGCGCAGGATCTCCGCCTCGTCGTCATACAGCGTATTGGCGACGATGGGGCCGCCGAAGCCCAGGCGACGCAACTGGCGCGCCGCCATGACCTTGCCCTCCATCTCCGGCATGGCCAGGATCACCGCCTTGATGCGGCTGATATCGATGGCGTGCCAGAAACCGATGTCCTCGGCGTCGGCATAGACCACCCGGCGCCCCGCCCGTTGATGCTTGCTGACCTTGTTGGGGTCGGCGTCCAGCCCCACCACCCGGGCACGGCGCTCGGCGAGGAAATCGTAGGCGGCGCTGCCGGTGCGCCCCATGCCCATGATCAGCAGGTCCGAACGCCCCAGGGAGACCGGCTGCTCGTCGGGGTGCTTGGTATGGCTCTCGAAGCGCCGGAGCAAGCCCTCCAGGCGATCGAAGAGCGGGTGGGCCAGGCGATTCAGGGGCGCGGCCACCACGAAGGAGACCGCCACCGTGATGGCCAGGGGGACCAGCCACTCCTCGAGCACGCCGGCGGCGACGATCAGGCCGAACTCGCTGTAGCAGGTGAGGCTCAGCGCGCCGAGGAAGGCGTTGCGGGCGCGCAGCCGGAACAGGGTCAGCAGGAAGAAGAACACCAGCCCCTTGAGGGGCAGCGCCAGGCCCATCACCAGGGCGAAGGTGAGCGCCTCGGCGTCGGGCAGGCCGGCCATGCCGATCTGCAGGAAGAAGCCGATCAGCAGGATCTCCTTGATGCCCCACAGGGCCTGGGAGAGCTCCTGAGCCCGAGGGTGCTCGGCCAGCAGCACGCCCATGATCAGGGCCCCCAGCTCCGGGCTCAGCCCCACCAGTTCGAAGCCCAGGCCGCCCAGGGCCACCGCCAGGATCACCCCCATCAGCACCAGCAGCTCCTCGTGGCCGGCCACGTCCATCAGCCAGTAGAGCAGCGGCTTGAGCAGCGGCAGGGCGAAGACCCCCAGCGCCCAGGGCGAGGGGGTATGGCCGCCGGCCAGGCTGAGCACCGCCAGGGCGATCAGGTCCTGGATGATCAGGATGCCGATGGCCACTCGGCCATGGAAGGCGCGCAGCTCGCGTTTGGACTCCAGCACCTTGGCCGCCAGCACCGTGCTGGAGAAGGCCAGGGCCACCCCCAGCATCAGGGCGGTCTGTCGATCGAGCTGGGTCAGCGCCAGGATACCCAGGGCGAAGACGCCGGTGGTGAAGACGAAGTGCAGCAGGGCGCCGCCCAGCACCACCGGTTGCAACAGGCTCTTGATCTTGAGCTTGAGGCCCACGGTGAACAGCAACAGCAGGACCCCCATATGCGCCACGTGCTCCAGTACCGGACCGGCCTCGTCGGGCAGGCCCAGGCCGGGACCATAGGCGTTGAGGGCGAAGCCGGCGACCAGGAAGCCGACCAGCGGCGGCAGGCCGATCTGGCGCACCAGCATGCCGAACACGAAGGCGAAGGAGAGGGGAAGAACTTCGATCAAGGCACTCATGGGATCATCATTGTCTGCGAAAAAGGGGACGGCGGTGCCGCCCTAGCGGCGATGGCGATCTTTTTCCTCGAGGCGCCAGTGTTTCTGCATCTCGAGGAAGGTGAAAGAGGCAGACCAGGTGATCAGCATGAAACCGGTCAGCGCCTCGCTGCCGTAGAGGAAGCGGATCGGCCCCAGCGGGATGATATCGCCATAGCCCAGGGTGGTGTAGGTGACCGCCGACATGAACACATAGTCGAGCATCACGAAACCGTCGTAGCCGACGATGGTGCCGATGCCTTGATTCTCCACCAGCCACCAGGCGGTCAGGCCGAACAGCCAGATCTCCGCCACATGGGTCAGCAGCAGGCCGAACACCAGCAGCAGGATACGCCCGCGATGTGACAGGTGTGAGCGCTCGATCAGGCGCGTCAGGGCCACGAAGGCCTCATAGTGCAGCAGCACCGCCACGATCACCGCAACCAGGGTGATGATGGCGACGTGGTAGTGTGCCATGTCCAGCAAGGGTCACTCTCCCGGCAGGCCGCAGTCATCGAGGGGCGCCAGTCTAGCACGCCGGCCCGGCTCGATAGGCGCCGCCATGCCAACGTTGAATTCGCCGCTCCCGGAAGGCGCTAAGGTGGAGACGAGTCTGAGCGGGGAGGCGCCGATGAATCGATGGGCGGTCGTGCTAGGGGTGGTCATGCTGGCGGTGGTGGGCCTGGCGCTGCTGCCGGCCTCCCGGGCGCCCCTGTCGACGGGTGAGCCGGCGACCCCCGAGGCCCTGGCTGAGCGGCGCGGTGCCCTGATCGACCGCCTGGTGTTCACCCAGGAGAGCGACCCGGGGCGGGTCACCGGCCTGCTCGAGACCGGCAGCCACCAGGCCTTCGTGCAGGGCATCGGCAGCATCCCCGTCTACCGCCGCCTGCGCGATGCCACGGGGGCCGACTATGACCTCTCCTACGGCTCCTCGGTGGAGCTGACCCTCAACCCGGTGGGCCCGACCTTCCGCGACGGCCGCCTCAATCCCTTCCATGTGCCGGCCATCCGCGAGGCCCTGCACCGGCTGGTGGATCGCGACCATATCGCCGAGGAGCTCTACGGCGGCCTGGCGGTGCCCCGCTGGCTGCCGATCAGCACCGCCTTCCCCGATTACGCCCGCCTGGCCGAGACCGCCCGCGCCCTGGAGCTGCGCTACGCCTACGATCCGGCGGCGGCCGAGGCCACCATCGCCCGGGAGATGCGTGCCCTGGGCGCCAGCCGCGAGGCGGGGCGCTGGCACCATCGGGGCGAGCCTGTGACCCTGATCCTGCTGATTCGCAGCGACGACGAGCGGCGCCGGGTGGGGGACTACCTTGCTAATCAGCTGGAGGATATCGGCTTCGCCGTGGAGCGCCGCTACCGCAACGCCGAGGAGGCCTCGCGGCTATGGATCGCCGGTGATCCCGCCGCCGGCCAGTGGCACCTCTACACCGGCGGCTGGATCTCCATCGTCATCCAGCGCGATCAGGCCCAGAACTTCAGCGACTTCTTCACCCCCCGGGGGCGCGCCGAGCCGCTCTGGCAGGCCTATGCGCCGAGCCCCGAGCTCGATGCCCTGGCCGAGCGCCTGGAACGCCGCGACTACGCCGACTGGGACGAGCGCCAGGCGCTGATGGCCCGGGCCCTGGAGCTGGCCATGCAGGACTCGGTGCGACTCTGGCTGGTGGACCGCCTCAGCGTCTCGGCTCGAGCCAGCAACGTCTCGGTGGCCGCGGACCTGGCCGGTGGCCTGGCCGGCTCGGCGCTGTGGCCCTATACCCTGCGCTATGACGGGCGCCTGGGCGGCGAGATGGTCTTCGGCACCCCGGGGCTGCTCACCGAGCCCTGGAACCCCATCGCCGGCAGCAACTGGATCTTCGATCGCATGATCACCCGGGCCCTGACCGACCCGCCGCTGCTGCCCGATCCCTACACCGGCCTCTATCGTCCCCAGCGCCTCGAGCATGCCGAGGTGACGGTGGCCGAGGGCGTCACCCTGACCCGGAGCCTCGACTGGCTGAGCCTGGAGCGTCAGGAACGCATCGTCGTCCCCGAGGACGCCTGGCTGGGCTGGGATGCCGGCGAGGGACGCCTGATCACGGTGGGCGAGGCCCATCCCGAGGGGCCGCTCACCGCCCGCACCCGGGTGCGCCTCCACTACGAGGCGGGCTACCTGGGCCAGCGCTGGCATGACGGCTCGCGGCGCTCGGTGGCGGATCTGCTGCTGCCCTGGCTCCTCGCCTTCGAGCGCGCCGACGAGGCCAGCCCGCTGTTCGATGCCGCCCATCAGCCCACCTTCGAGGCCTATCGTCAGCACTTCCGCGGCTGGCGCATCCTGAGTAGCGAACCGCTGATCATCGAGGCCTACAGCGATCAGGGCTTCCCCGACGCCGAGACCCTGGTGGCGGCCCGGGCGCCTCAGCCGCTGCCCTGGCACACCCTGGCCCTGGGCATCTTGGCCGAGCGGCGCGGCGAGCTGGCCTTCTCATCCCACCAGGCGGATCGCCGCGGCATCGACTGGCTCAACCTGGTGGCCGGTCCCAGCCTGTCGATCCTCGACCGCTACCTGGCCGAGGCCCGGGGGCGGCGCTACCTGCCCTTCGCCGCGGCCCTCTCGCCCTGGGTCGAGGAGGCGGAGATCACCGCCCGCTATGCCGCCCTTGACGCCTGGGTGGCGTCCCGCGGTCACTACTGGGTCGGCGACGGCCCCTTCGAGCTGGCGGCGGTCTACCCCCTGGAGGGCAGCCTGGTGCTGGAACGCTTCGAGGCGTTCCCCGACCCGGCCGACGAGTGGCTGTCGCTGAGTCAGGCGGCGTTGCCGGAATTGACCACTCGGGGCCCCCTGGTGGTGAACGCCGGCGACTCGGCCGAGGTGCGCCTGAGCGTGACCCGGCGGGGCGAGCCCTACCCAGAGGACGCCATCGAGGGCGTCCGCTACCTGCTCTTCGATGGGCAGGGACGGCTCGCCGGGCGTGGCGAGCCGCGGCCCCTGGGACAGGGCGAATGGGGCCTGTCCCTGGACGCCGAGCGCCTCGCCGCCCTGGGCGCCGGCGCCCATCGCCTGGAATTCATCCTCACCAGCCAGCGGGTGGCCCTGCCCGGCTTCGCCAGCCATCTCTTCGCTACCCTGCCGGCGACAGCCCCGGAGGCCAGCCCATGATGCCGCGTCGTGCCTGGGGCCGAGACCTGAGGTACCTGGCCCTCTACCTGATCAAGCGCCTGCTGGCGCTGCTGGTCACGGTGCTGATCGGCGTCTACCTGACCATCGTGGTGGCCAATATGGGCGGCCAGGTGGACGAGTTGCGCCGGGTGCAGATCCGCAGCGAGGCCTTCGAGCAGGTGCGCGCCGACCCCGCCTTCCAGGACATGCCCAGCGCCGAGCGCAACGCCCTGGTGGAGCGCCGGGTGGCCCTGGAGGTCGAGCGCTTGCGTCTCGACGAGCCCTTCGTGGTGCGCAGCGTCGACTACCTGCAGCGGGCCATGCGCCTCGACCTGGGCCGCGCCGAGCAGATGCACAGCGACGCCGGCTCGCGGCGGGTCAGCGATATCATCGTCGAGCGCCTGCCGGCGACCCTGCTGCTGTTCGGCACCGCCAACCTGCTGGTGTTCTTCGCCGCCGTGGGCAGCGCCCTGTGGCTGTCGCGGCGCTACGGCGGTCGCGTCGATCGCCTGGTCATCGCCCTGGCCCCCAGCTCGGCGGCGCCGGGCTGGTTCTACGGCATCTTCCTGATTCTCGCCTTCGCCTTCCTGGTGCCGCTGCTGCCGCCGGGGGGCATGGTGGCGGCGCCGCCGCCACAGGGCCTGGCCTATGCGGTCAGCCTGGCGCGGCATATGCTGCTGCCGGTGGCGGCCATGGTGCTGTCGTCGATCTTCGTCTCCATCTACGCCTGGCGCACCTTCTTCCTGATCCATGCCAGCGAAGACTACGTGGAGATGGCCCGGGCCAAGGGACTGCCGTCGCGGCTGATCGAGCGCCGCTATATCCTGCGCCCGACCCTGGCGCCGATCATCACCAACTTCCTGCTGATGCTGATCGGCCTGTGGAGCGGCGCCATCATCCTCGAGCAGGTCTTCAACTGGCCGGGGCTGGGCTCGCTGCTGTTCCAGGCCATCGGCTTCCGCGATACCCCGGTGATCATCGGTGGCGTGGTGATCTTCGCCTACCTGCTGGCGCTGACCGTGCTGCTGCTGGACCTGCTCTATGCGCTGCTCGATCCCCGGGTGCGGATCCTCGGCGAGGGGAGGGGGGGCGCATGAGCCGGGGCATGGGACGTCGCGAAGCCTGGGCGGAACTGCGCCGCTACCCCTCGGCCCTGGCCGGGGTGGCGCTGATCCTGCTGCTGGTCGCCCTGGCCCTGCACACCCTGGCCACCGTGCCCTACGACCAGGCGGTGGCCAGCTGGCGCAGCGGCGAGGCGCGGCTGCCGATCAATGCGCGGCCGGTCTGGAGCGACTGGCTGAGCCCCGGCCGGGCGCCACGCAGCCAGCGCCTGATCGCGACGGAGATCGACAGCGAGGCCTTCCCCGGCGGGCGACGCCTGACCCAGCGCATCGCCCTCGACTACGCCTACGACGACTTCCCCAGCGAGCTGGCGCTCTTCCTCACCCCGCGGCATAGCGAGCGGGCCGCCTTTCTGCGCCTCACCTGGCGCACCCCGGACGGGCGCGAGATCGATCTCGGCAGCCGGCGGCTGGTGGGCGAGACCCGGGTGGCGCTCTCCCAGGATCGCGCCCTGGAGCGGCGCCTGGGGCGGCCGGCGCACCTCGGCCTGCTGGCCGCGCCGGACGGCGAGGCGGTGCTGCCGGGGCGCCATACCCTGACCCTGGAGGCGGTGTTCTTCGACCCCGGCGCCGAGCTTGCCAGCGAGCTGCTGCTCTATGGCCGGGTGCATGGCCTGGCCGGCACCGATCACCAGCGCCGCGACCTCAGCTTGGCGCTGCGCTGGGGCACGCCGATCGCCCTGGCCTTCGGCCTGGTGGCAGCGGTGGGCACCACCCTCAGCACCCTGGTGATCGCCGCCGTCGGCGTCTGGTACCGGGGCTGGGTGGATGCGCTGATCCAGCGCCTCACCGAGGTCAATATGATCCTGCCGCTGCTGCCGATCCTGGTGATGGTGGGCACCCTCTACTCCACCAGCATCTGGCTGATGCTGGGGGTGGTGGTGGCGTTGGGCATCTTCAGCGCCGGCATCAAGACCTACCGGGCCATGCTGCTGCCGATCCGCGAGGCCCCCTATATCGAGGCGGCCCGGGCCTATGGCGCGAGCCATTGGCGCATCGTGATGCGCTATATGCTGCCGCGCATCCTGCCGGTGCTGATTCCCACCTTCGTGACCCTGATCCCCACCTTCGTCTTCCTCGAGGCGTCGCTGGCGGTGCTGGGGCTGGGCGACCCGGTATTGCCCACCTGGGGCAAGGTGCTCAACGACGCCCAGGCCCAGAGCGCCCTCTACAACGGTTACTACTACTGGGTGCTGGCCCCGGCGGCGCTGCTGATGCTCTCCGGGCTCGGCTTCGCCATGCTCGGTTTCGCCCTCGACCGGGTCTTCAATCCCCGGCTAAGGAGCCTGTGATGCCCGATGCCCTGCTCGAGGTGGAGGGGCTGACCCTCGACTACCATACCCGCGGCGGGGTGATGCGCGCCGTGGATGACGTCGGCTTCTCCGTCGGGCGCGGCGAGGCCCTGGTGGTGCTGGGCGAGTCGGGCTGTGGCAAGAGCTCATTGGCCCGGGCGCTGATGCGGCTGCTGCCGCGCAATGCCGGCGGCCTGGGCGGGCGGGTGCGCCTGGCCGGACGCGAGCTGCACCCGCTGGATGACGAGACCTTCCGCCGCGAGGTGCAGTGGCAGGGGCTGGCGCTGGTGATGCAGGCCTCCATGAACGCCCTCAACCCGGTGGTCAGGGTGGGCGAGCAGGTCGCCGAGCCGCTGCGGGTGCACCTGGGCTGGGAGCGTCGCCGGGCCCTGGCCCGGGCCGCCGAGGTCTTCGAGCTGGTGGGCCTGCCCGGCGACTTCCTGCGCCGCTACCCCTTCGAGCTCTCCGGTGGCATGCGTCAGCGGGCGGTGCTGGCCATGGCGCTGGTGGCCGAGCCCGCCCTGGTGATCCTCGATGAGCCCACCTCGGCCCTGGACGTGCTGACCCAGGCGGGGATCATGAACGCCCTCAAGCGGGTCAAGGCGGAACTCGGCACCGGCTTTATCCTGATCACCCATGACGTGGCCACCTCCAGCGAGCTGGCCGACCGGGTGGCGCTGATGTACGCCGGCCAGTTGGTGGAGGTGGCCGACGCCGCGACCTTCTTCTCCGCCCCGGGCCACCCCTATGCCCAGGCGCTGATGGCCAGCGTCCCCAAGCTTCGCCAGCGCGAGCGGCCCCGGGCGATTCCCGGCGAGCCCCCCAGCCTGCTCGACCCGCCCGGGGGCTGCCGCTTCGCCGCGCGCTGCCCGCGGCGCTTCGCCGACTGCGCCCGGCTGCCGCCGGCCTTCGCCCCGGCGCCGCGCCAGGAAGTGCGCTGCTGGCTGCATAAGGAGGATGGCGTATGAGCGCCCTGGTTCAAGTGGATAATCTCTCCGTGCACTTCCATGTCGGCCGGCAATGGGGCGGCGGTTGCCCCGAGGAGGCGTGCCGATGAGCGCCCTGGTTCAAGTGGATAATCTCTCCGTGCACTTCGAGGTGAGGCAGTGGGGCTTCCTGCGCCTGGGGGCGGTGCAGGCGGTGGATCGGGTGGCCCTGACGCTGGCGGAGGGGGAGTCGGTGGCCATCGTCGGCGAGAGCGGCTGCGGCAAGAGCACCCTGGCACGCACCCTGCTGGGGCTGCATCGCCCCACCCAGGGCGAGGTGCGCTTCGCCGGTCGCGAGCTCAGCGGCCTGCGGCGGGGCGAGCTCCGGGCCTATCGGGCCAGCGCCGGCTATGTGCAGCAGGACCCCTTCGGCGCCACCGCGCCCTTCCTCGACGTGCGGCGCATCCTCGCCGAACCGCTGATCATCCAGGGCGTCGGGCGCGACGAGCGGGAGGCGCGCATCCGCGCCGCCCTGGAGGAGGTGCACCTGACCCCGGTGGAGGAGCTGCTCGGCAAGTTCCCGCATATGCTCAGCGGCGGCCAGCAGCAGCGCCTGGTGATCGCCCGGGCGCTGATCCTCGGGCCGCGGCTGCTGGTCGCCGACGAGCCGGTCTCCATGCTCGATGCCTCGGTACGGGTGGAGATTCTCGAGCTGTTGCGGCGCATCCAGGGCCGGCGCCGCCTGACCCTGGCCTTTATCACCCATGATCTCTCCACGGTGCGCCACTACGCCGAGCGGATCTTCGTGATGTACGCCGGCCGGCTGGTGGAGTCGGCGCCGGTGGACGAACTGCTCGACGCCCCCCGCCACCCCTATACCCAGGCCCTGCTGGGGGCCATCGCCGATCCGGACGCCGCCAACGCCCACCGCCAGCGGGAGCTGCCCGCCGGCGAGCCGCCCAGCCTGCTCGACCCGCCCCGGGGCTGCCGCTTCCACCCCCGCTGCCCCCATGCCATGGCCGGACTCTGCGATCGGGACGATCCCCCGGACTTCGCGGTGGGCGAGCGGCATCGCAGCGCCTGCTGGCTGCATCGGGAGTAGCCATCGCCTGGCGACTGCCCCTGCCTCGGCGGGCTCGCCTCGGGTATCATCGGCGGCCCCTTTCACTTGAGCCTCGCCATGCCGTCTGCCTATGCCCAACGCTTCGCCCGCCTGACCGAGCTGCTGGCCCAGTGGCAGCCGCTCTGGGCGCCGGAGCCGTTTCGCTATCGCCGGGCGCCCTGGGGGCAGGCCTTTCCCGCCCTCGAGGCCTGGCTGCTGGGGCTGGACGAGGCCGAGCGGGAGCGCCTGGAGGCGGACCCCTTCGTGGCGTCGGCGCTGGCCGAGTGGCTGCCGGTGGCGGAGCTGGCGTCGCTGTGCGAGGTGGCGCCCCTGCCCGAGGCGGCGGGGGCGCGGCCGCTGCCCGAGGCCTGGGCCACCCATGTGGGGGGGCGCAAGTGGGCGCAGATCGGCGCCTTCGCTGCCCGCCTGGCCCCGGCGCCGGCCTACCTGGAGTGGTGCGCCGGCAAGGGCCACCTGGGGCGGGCCCTGGCGCGGCGCGATAACGCCCGGGTTATCGGCCTGGAGTGGCAGGCGCCGCTGTGCCGGGCGGGGCAGGCCCTGGCTGAGGCCCAGGGGGCGGATCTCAGCCTTCACGAGCAGGACGTGATGGCCGACAGTGCCGCCGACTGGCTGACCCCGGGGCGCCAACTGGTGGCCCTGCACGCCTGCGGCGACCTGCATGGCCGGCTGGTTCGGCGTGCCGCCGAGGGGCGCCTGCCGCTGACCCTGGCGCCCTGTTGCTACCAGCGCACCGCCGAGACCAGCTATCGGCCGCTCTCCCGCCAGGGCGAGCGGGCCATGGCCGAGCACGGGTTGGCGCTGCCCCGGGAGCAGTTGGCCCTGGCGGTGCAGGAGACGGTGACCGCGCCGCGCCAGGTGCGGCTGAGTCGCGCCAGGGCCAATGCCTGGCGGCTGGGCTTCGACGAGCTGCAGCGGGAGCTGCGCGGCGAGGATCGCTACCTGCCGGTGCCGAGCCTCGCCTATGGGCGCCTGCCCGACGACTTCGCCGGCTTCTGCCGCTGGGCCGCCGCCGAGAAGGGGCTGTGCCTGCCATCTCATCTGGATTCGACCCTGGACTGGGCGCGCTTCGAGGCGGCGGGGGCCGAGCGCCAGGCCCGGGTCGAGCGCCTGGAGCTGGTGCGCCACCTCTTCCGCCGCCCCCTGGAGCTATGGTTGGTGCTGGACCGTTTGCTGTGCCTGGAGGAGGCGGGGATGGCGGTGCGCCTGGGGACCTTCTGCGAGCGCTCGCTCACCCCCAGGAACCTGCTGATTCAGGCGCAGTGATATGGGGGGCTCACGGCTCGGCCTGGGAGTCGGGGCGAGCAGGGCCTCGCGAAACAGCGCCTCGATGCGCTCCCGGGTGCGGGCGTACCAGGTCTCGTCCTTGGTCACCGCCCCCTGGGCGTTGAGGGGATGGGTGGGAATATGCAGGCGCATGTCCAGGCCGCTGTCGCGGTGAGTGGTGACCTGCATGGCGGCGGAGCGCCTCGCCGGGCCATAGGGGATATGCCGGGCCAGCTCGGCCTGGCGCTCGCTGCTGGTGGCGAAGCGGATAAAGTCGCGGGCCGCCTCGAGGTGTGGCGCGCCCCGGGGTATCGCCCAGGTCTCGTGTTCCTGGAGCTGGCCGTCCCAGAGGATCTCGATGGGCAGGTCGCGCTCCACCATGGCGGCGAAGAAGCGTCCGTTGTAGCCGGAGGCCATCACCACCCGGCCCTCGGCCAGCCACTCCACCGGGGTCTCGCCGGCCTGCCACCAGTGGATCTCGTCGAGGCCGCGCAGCCGGGCGAAGGCGAGCTCCAGGCCGCGGCGGGTGCTGAGCAGGCGATAGAGTGCCTCCCGGGGCACCCGGTAGGAGAGCAGGGCCCACTCCAGGTTGGCCGCCGGGGTGCGTTGCAGGGCCCGGGGGCCGGGGAAGCGCTCCTGGTCGAAGAGGTCGGCGATGCGCGTGGGGCGCCGCCCGGGGAAGGCGTCGCGGCGGTAGGCCACCACGGTGGCGAAGATCGAGTGGCTGATGGCGCAGCGTCCCAGGGCATCGGGCAGGAAGTCCTCCGCCGCCGGGGTGCCGTCCGGCGCCGGGGCCACCAGGTCCGCGGGCAGCGGCGCCAGCAACCCCTCCGCGCAGGCCGCCATGGCCTCGCTGCGGGTCATGTCGAGCACGTCCCAGGGCACGGCATCGTTCGCCACGGCGCGGCGCAGGTCGCTCAGGCCGCCGTTGTAGCGGGCCGCCTCCACCGGGATGCCCGTCGCCTCGGTAAAGGGGGTGAAGAGGGCGCGGCGCTGGGCGCGTTCGTAGGCGCCGCCCCAACTGAGTACCGTCAGGGGGCCGGCGTCCTCCGGCGCCTCGGCGACGGCCGAGGGGGGAGAGAGGGCGGCCAGGCTCAGCAGCCCGGCCAGCAGCCGAGCCGGCAACCCCGGTAGCCAACGCCTAGCCGGCACCGTGTTCCTCCCGCCGCAGGGCGTCGCTGTGATGCAGGAAGGCGCGGGCGATGCTCGATTCATAGGCGACCCCCAGGAAGCGTTCCTCGTCGTCCACCACGGCGATGGCCTCGCCGGTGACCTGCTGCAGCCGATGCATCGCCTCCCAGAGCGAGGCCTGGGGGCCCAGCACCGGGCGTGGCGTCTCGGGACAGTCGGCCAGGGTGCCGGCCGTGCCGGCCTCGCGCCGGGCCTCCAGGTCCGCTAGGGTCACGCAGCCCCGGTAGCGGCCCTGGTCGTCCACCCGGTAGGCCTCGCCATGGCCCGACCGGCCCAGTCGCGAGATGGCGTGCTCCAGCGTCGTCTGCGGGGCCAGGGTCACGGCGTCCTGGCTGATCAGCTCGGCCAGCCGCGCCTCCTGGAGCACGGCGCGGCCGCGGCCCGCGGAGAGGTCCAGGCCGCGCTTGGCCAGTTGGATATCGAACAGCGAGCGGCCGAACAGCTGGGCGGCCAGGGGGCTGGCCAGGGTCACGCTGGCCAGGGCGGCGGTGGTCAGCGCGTAGCTGCCGGTGAGCTCGAAGACGATCAGCAGGGTGGTGAGGGGCGCGCCGATCACCGGCGCGGTGACCGCCACCATGCCGCACACCGCATAGAAGATAAAGGTCTCCTGGGCGCCGCCCAGCCCCATCACCAGGGTGCCGGCGAGGGCGCCGAAGAGGGTACCGATGACCAGCGCCGGGCTGAACACGCCGCCGGCGAAGCCCAGCCCCAGACACAGGGCGGTGGCGGCCAGCTTGAGCCCCAGCACCAGCAGCAGCTCGCCGCCGCCATAGGCGCCGGCCAGGGTGGCGAAGCGCAGGGTCTCCTGGCCCATGCCGAGGATATCCGGCACCCAGAGGGCGGTCAGGCCGAGCAGGGCCCCGGCCAGGGCCGGGCGCAGGCCGATCGGCAGCGGCAGGCGCTGGGCCAGGCGCCCCATGCCGAGGATGGCGTGCATATAGGCCCCGGCCACCAGGGCGCCCAGGCCGCCCAGGACCAGGAAGAGGGCGAATTCCCAGGGGCGGGGCACGGCGGGGTCGGCGATATGAAAGAGTGCCCCCAGGGCCAGCCATTGGGTGGCCAGCACATGGCCGACGATGGCCGCGGCGGCCACCGGGGCGAAGGCGCGCAGGGCGTAATGACGCAGCACCACCTCGTGGGCGAAGACGATCCCCGCCAGGGGCGCATTGAAGGCCGCGGCGATGGCCGCCGCCACCCCGCAGGCGATGGTGATATTGTCCTCCGAGCGGCCCAGGCGCAGCAGCCGCGTCGCCTGGGAGCCCAGGGTGGCTCCCAGGTGCACCAGGGGCCCGTACTGACCCACCGAGGCGCCGGCGCCCAGCGAGACCAGGGCGCTCAACGCCGAGAGGCCGCCGGCCCGGGCTGGCAGGCGGCCGCGGCGGGTCTGGACGGCGGCGATGGCATCGGCGGGGGTATGGGGGCGGCCATCGGGCAGGCCGCGATGCAGCTGGCCGACCACCAGCCCGCCCAGGGTCGGCACCAGCAGGGTGGCGAGCACCACCAGGCCGGGGTCGGCGACCATCATTCGCCCCCGGGGGGAGATCAGCAGCAGGTCGTTGAGCCATACCACCGCATTGACGAAGCCGACGGCGGCCAGGGCGGCCACGCCACCGATCAGAGCGCCCAGCAGTACCAGGCCGAGAAAGCGCCAGACCGCCAGCACGCGCCGCACCTTGGGTCCGAAGAGGGGGGAGTCCATGCTCAAGGTGTAGGCGTCATCGATGCATTGGGCAAGGGGCCGTCCGGAGGGGGCGATTCCGGCCTATGCTTCGGAGCAGGCGAGCGAGACGCGTTCACGATCATGGGCGAGGCGCTGCGCTGGCCAGCCGTATACCGCCGGCCCGCTTCGGCATCATCGAGGTGCGCCCGGTGCGGCAACTACCTCCCCTGGATAATCAAGGAGACGACGGATGAGCTATATGGATGGTTTCGTGGCCGCGGTGCCCACCGCCAACAAGGCCAAGTACATCGAACACGCCCGCATCGCCGCGGCGGTATTCAAGGAGTTCGGCGCCCTGCAGGTGATGGAGTGCTGGGGCGACGAGGTCCCGGAAGGCAAGGTCACCTCCTTCCCCCAGGCGGTGAAGTGCCAGGCGGACGAGAGCGTGGTCTTCGGCTGGATCCGTTGGCCCTCGAAAGCGGTGCGCGACCGGGCCATGGCCCAGGCCATGGAGGACCCGCGCATGCAGCCCGACGTCAACCCCATGCCCTTCGACGGCCGGCGGCTGATCTATGGGGGCTTCGAGGTGCTCTTCGAGGTGTAGGCCGACGCCGAATCGTCTTCCCCTGGCCGGGTTGCGAGCCCGGCCAGGGGCGACAGGAGTGCGACGCCGCCGTGGCGGTGTAGACTGGGCGAGAATGTCTCAGGGAGAGCAGCCATGACCCAGCCCAGCCAACCTCGCTTCTGGCGCGATGCACGCCTGCCGCACCTGGAGCTGCGCCTGGTCGAGGATGGCCGCAAGGTCGGCTACGCGCCGCATAGCCATCGGCACTGGTCGCTGGGGGCGGTGACCGCCGGGGAGAGCACCTTCCACTATCGGGAGGCGCGACATCACATCCAGGCCGGCAGCCTGGTGTTGATGAACCCGGAGTGGGTCCACGCCTGCAACCCCATCGACGACCGGCCCTGGGCCTACCGCATGCTCTACGTGGAGACCGACTGGCTGACCACGCTGCGCCAGGGGGCGGGGCTGCTCGAGGTACCATGCTGGCAGGACATTCCCACCGCGGTGATTACCGCCCCCGACTGGTATGCCGGTTACCTGCGCATGACCGATGCCCTGCTCGACCCGCGCCGCGACCTGCTGGACAAGCAGAGCGAGGTGGCCGGTTACCTCACGGCGCTGATGCACCACCTGGCGGGGCAGCCGGCCCAGCCGCGGCCGCTGCCTCCGGCCACCCTGCGCGAACTGGCTGCCTACCTGGACG
This sequence comes from Halomonas sp. NCCP-2165, assembly GCF_023708045.1. Taxonomy (NCBI): domain Bacteria; kingdom Pseudomonadati; phylum Pseudomonadota; class Gammaproteobacteria; order Oceanospirillales; family Halomonadaceae; genus Halomonas; species Halomonas sp. NCCP-2165. Next base: position 2,215 of record NZ_BRCY01000031.1, on the reverse strand, counting down.
CCCATGCCGCCGAGGAGGTCTCCCTGGACGCCCTGTGCGCGCGTTCCGGCTACAGCCCCGGGCACCTGATCCGCGCCTTCAAGCAGCACTTCGGCCTGACGCCCCACGCCTACCTGATCAATCGCCGCGTCCAACTGGGTCAGCGGGAGCTCAAGCGCGGCCTCCCGATCGCCGAGGCGGCGCTGAGCGCCGGCTTCAGCGACCAGCCGCACTTCCAGCGCACCTTCAAGCGCCTGGTGGCCGCCACCCCCGATCAGTATCGCCGCTCGCGGCTCGAGTCCTAGTCGGGGACGCTGGTGGGCGACGCCGGGACTGGCGTAACCAGCAGGCACGCGACTATCGCGGCGAGGCGGTGACCATCATGCGTCGCGACGGGGGCGGACGCCGATCAATCGATCAGCAGATAGACGCAGCTGGCGGCGAGCAGCAGCGCCAGGCTGCGGTTGATGGCGACCAGCACCCCGGGACGCTGCACATGGCGGCGCAGGAAGGCCCCGGCATAGACCCAACTGCCCAGGGAGAGCCAGCAGATGGGCAGGTAGAGGGCGGCGAAGAGCCAGAGCTGGCCCACGTCGCCGCCGGTATAGGCGCCGATGCCCGAGGCCGAAGCCAGCCAGGCCTTGGGGTTGAGCCACTGCATCAGCGCCCCCGCCATAAAGCCTGGGGCCTGTCGGCCGTCGTCTGCCGGCAGGCGGCCATCGTCGCGAAACAGCCGCAGGCTCAGGTAGAGCAGGAAGGCCACCCCCGCCCAGCGCAGGGCCGTCTCCAGCCCCGGCACCATCGTCAGCAGCGAGTAGAGCCCCAGGCCGATGGCCAGGAACAGCGCGAGAAAACCCAGGGTGGCCCCGGTGGCGAAGACCAGCCCTTGCGGGATGGGGTAGCGGGTGCCGCTGCTCAGGCAGACCAGGTTGACCGGGCCAGGAGAGATGGAAGCGGCCAGGGCGAAGGCCGACATCGGCAGGATCAGGGACAGGCTCATGGGGTTCCTCCTCGAAGGGCAAGCGATGCCCCGAGTCTGGCCACCCCCGCGTCCCCGGTATTGCACAAAATTGCCCTGGGCGAGCGCCGAGGGTCGTCGGAGAAACTCTAGGCTGGAGGCGGCACCCCGAAGGCGGAAGGCCTGACCCCGGTCGGCGGGGCATCGGCGCCTGGGGTGGGAACGCTAATCGAAAAGCGAACCCCGGGACGACTCAGAGGTCGCAGGGCGCATGAGTTGGGGGCTGGGTGGGCCGCTATCCATGTGCATGGCTTGTCAAAATCGGATCAGGCTGGACATTCGCTATTCTCGACTATGCGGGCCGGTGAATAAGACGCTGATGGAAAGACGGTTGCCCTCAGCTCGCGCTTGGCCCGGGGTAAAAGCGTTACGGTAGAATCGTATAACCAGGGCAGGCAATGCGATACCTGCTACATTGCACCTTCGGCTCTATTCCGTGGGCGTGCATGTTGCAGGTGTTATGTGTGAGCGAGAGCGGCACATGAACGTTATTTACAGGACCCCAGGATATGAAATTTTCGACGTATGGCGAGGTTGATCGACAGGAAGTCGAGGACCTGTTTACCCGGACGTTCTCTGATTCGGAAGGTGAGCACGAGGGAAGGCTGATCGGGCGCTTGGTGCATGAGTTGATGAGCGGGACCGAAGCCGGTGACATGCTTGGGTTTATTGCTGCCGAGCAGGAGCAGATAGTCGGCTGTATCTTTTTCACGCGCTTGTCGTTTGGTTCTCCCGTAAAAGCCTTTATGTTGTCACCGGTAGCCGTTGATAAAAATCATCAGGGTAAAGGCATTGGTCAAAACCTGATTCAATTTGGTATTCAGTGTTTACGTGAGCGAGGAGTCGAACTCGTCTTTACCTATGGTGATCCGAACTACTATTCAAGAGTGGGTTTCGAGCACGTATCTCAAGAGGTCGCGGAAGCGCCGTTTACATTATCCCACCCAGAGGGTTGGCTGGGGCAGTCGTTGGGTGGGGGGAGTATTGATCGCCCGCTGGGGCAGGCTGGTTGCGTCGAGGCATTCAATGATTCTCGGTATTGGTGAATGTATCTGCCAGGCTGGGAGTTACCTGACCCCGCCTTATTCATCAGGGTGAACCGTCCCGGGATTCCCGGAGGCTCCAAACCTTGAGAGGATGGAGCCATGAACACTTCCAAACGATATGCCCCTGAGGTCCGTCAACGGGCCGTCCGCATGGTCTTCGACCACGAGGCCG
>NZ_BRCY01000030.1:0-37856 GCF_023708045.1 Halomonas sp. NCCP-2165 | reverse complement strand
GTGACAACCCCCACCCCGTAGGAGCTAGCTTTAGCTGGCGATCTGTGGACGCTGGCGCCTACCACCCCGGTGGCAACCCCCACCCCGTAGGAGCTAGCTTTAGCTGGCGATCTGTGGACGCTGGCGCCTACCACCCCGGTGGCAACCCACCCCATTCATGCTCCGGTAAAGCCCGCCATCAGGGCATGCAGGTTGTCGGCCAAAGACTCGGTGGGATAGCCCCCTTCCTGGACCAGTACCGTGGGCAGCGCGAGGCCGGCCAGGCGCGCGCCGATGGCGCGGAAGTCCTCGGTCTCCAGGCTCAATCCGGCCAGGGGGTCATCCTTGTGGGCGTCCAGGCCGAGGGCCACCACCACGGCCTGGGGGCGGAAGTCGGCCATCGCCGCCAAGAGCCGCTCCAGGGCGGCCAGGAAGACCCCGCCGTCGCTGCCCAGCGGCAGCGGCAGGTTGACGTTGGCGCCCTGCCCCTCCCCCTCGCCGGTCTCGTCGGCCCCACCCCAGAAGAAGGGGTAGAAGTCGGCGGGGTCGGCATGCAGCGAGCCGGTCCAGACGTCACCGCGGGCATAGAAGATGTCCTGGGTGCCGTTGCCGTGGTGCAGGTCCACGTCGACGATCGCCACCCGGGCGAAGCGCTCGCGCAGCACCGTGGCGGCCAGGGCCGAGTTGTTGAGGAAGCAGAAGCCGCCGGCGCGCTCCGGCCCGGCATGATGGCCCGGCGGCCGGCACAGGGCGTAGGCGGCCGGCTCGCCGCCCAGCACCGCCTCGGCGGCGGCCTCGGCGCTGGCGGCGCTGGCCAGGATGCCGCGGAAGCTGTCGGCGGCGATCGGGCAGGCCATGTCGTGCAGGTGCCAGCCGGCCTGGCCCACCGGATGGCGCGGGTAGTGATGGCCACCGCCGCAGGGGTGCACATTGGGCGCCACCAGCTCGGCGGCGCCGGGCAGCGCCTGCCAGCGGGCGTGGATGGTCTCGAGGAAGTCGAGATAGCGAGCGCTGTGGATGCGCCCCAGCCGCTCCCGCAACCGCGGGGTATCGGCCTTGGTCGGGGCACTCAGCGAGAGCCCCGCCTGGGCCAGGCCCAGGCTCAGCAGCTCGGCGCGCCTGGGCCCCTCCGGCGACGGGGCCGGTGCCCCGCGCAGCAGGAAGGTGGGCGGCGCATGGCGCTCCTGGTCGGGATGGTAGTAGAGCTTCATGGCGAATCCTTGTCCTTATCCTTATTAGCCGAGCAAAGAGGGAATCCAGGTGGAAAGCGCCGGGAAGGCAGCCAGCAGCACGATCACCGCGAGATAGGCGGTATAGAACGGCAGCGAGGCGATGATCGCCCGCTCGTAGGGCACGTTGGCGATCCGCGCCGCGGTCATCAGCGTCATGCCCACCGGTGGCGTGACGTTGGAGACGTTCAGCACCACGATCATCAGGATGGCGAAGTGCAGCGGGTCGAAGCCCAGCTGGATCATCGCCGGCACCAGCACCGGCGCCACCACCACCAGGGCCGGCAGCACGTCCATCACGGTACCGATCAGGATCAGCAGCAGGCAGACCAGCATCAGCTGCAGGAAGGCGGAGTCGCTGAAGGTGGTGATCAGGCCGGCGGCCTCCCGGGCGATGCCGGAGCGGGTCACGAACCAGCCCAGCACCGCCGAGGTGGCCAGCAGGAAGAACACCACCCCGGAGAAGCGCACCGTGACCACCAGCGCCTGCCAGACCTTCTGCCAGGTCAGGTTGCGGTAGAAGACCAGGCCGATGACGATGGCGTAGACCGCGGCGAAGCCGGAGGCCTCGGTGATGGTGGTCAGCCCCGAGAGGATGCCGCCGAGGATGATCAGCGGCACCACCATGGCCGGCAGGGCCACCAGGAAGGCCCCCACCGCCAGCTTGAACGGGGTGGGCGCCTGCTTGGGGTAGCCGCGCTTCCAGGCCAGGAAGAAGCTGACCAGCAGCAGCGCCAGGGCCATCAGCAGGCCGGGGATGATGCCGCCGGCGAACAGATCGATCACCGAGATATCCCGCAGCAGGGTGGCATAGACCACCATCACCACGCTGGGCGGGATGATCGGGCCGATGATCGACGAGCAGGCGGTGATGGCGGCGGCGTATTCGGCGTCGTAGCCCTGCTGCTTCATCTCCGGGATCATGATCTTGCCGATCGCCACCGTGTCGGTGATGGCGGCGCCGGTGAGACCGGCGAAGAACACCGAGACCGAGATATTGACGTGGGACAGGGCCCCGCGCACCCGGCCGAAGAGGGCGTTGTTGAAGGCGATCAGCTTCTGGGTCAGGCCGCCCTGATTCATCAGCTCGGCGGTGAAGATGAAATAGGGCACGGCGATCAGCAGGAAGCCGGAGACGCCGGAGAACATGCGGTCGGCAATGATGCCCAGCATGCGCTCACCGCCCAGGGTAAAGCCCCCCACCAGCCCCGACATGGCCATGACGATGGCCACCGGGGCGCCGATCAGCAGCAGCACCACGAAAGCGAGAATGGCTGGTGTCATCACGGGGTCTCCGAGTCTGGGGTCTCGATCAGGTCGTGAATGGTCGCCTCGTCATCGATAAAGTGCTCCAGCAGCGCGAAGCCGTGCACCAGGTGCAGCAGCATGATCAGGCCGCTCAGGGGCACCACGATGGCGGTGACCTGGCTGGGGATCTGGATGCGATCCGAGACCATGTAGATCTGGGTGGCATTCTGGAAGAAGCCCCAGCCATACCACACCAGCATGGCGGCGAAGAGCGCCATGACCGCCAGGCAGGCACCGGCGGCCAGCTGCACCAGCGGCCGGGGCAGGCTGCGCACCAGCAGGGTCATGGCCACGTGTTCGCCGTAGCGCAGCGAGATGGTCATGGAGAGGAAGCCGATCCAGGGCAGGAAGAGCCGCGCCAGGGAGTAGGTCCAGCTCAGGGTACTGCCGGTGAGCAGCTTGTAGAGGAAGGCGGTGAAGGAGATGCCCAGCATGGCCAGGATACAGGCCACGCAGAGCACCACGGCGAGGCGATTGACGCCATCGCTCAATCGACGCAGGAAAACAAGCAGGGTCATGACAAGCCTCGATGGGGCCGATGCCCGCCGCGGCGGGCATCGGACTCGGCGCGATTACTGGCCGTAGATCCGCTGGTCATCCTCGGCCACCTGGCGGCCGACCCGCGCCACCTCGCCGAGGAAGGCCTCGACCCGCCCGGCGTCCATGCCGAAGTCGTCGACGATCCACTCCTGCCAGGCCGGGCGGGCGATCTCCGCCATGCGCTCGCGCTCCGCCGGAGGCATCAGGTAACAGGCCTCGAAGCGCTCGCAGGACTCCACCCAGCTGGCGGTGGCCAAGGCCCCGGACATGCCGTGGCTGATCTCGATGGCTTCCCGGGCGGCGCCGACCAGGATCGCCTGGTACTCCTCGGGCAGCTCCTGATACCAGGACTCGCTGACCACCCAGGGGGCGCTGTTGTAGACGTGACCGGTGAGGGTGGTGTAGTCGGTCACCGCATCGAAGTTGAAGGTGGTATTGAGCACCGGGGCATTGAACTGGCCGTCGGCCAGGCCGGTCTCCAGGGCGGTGATCAGCTCTCCCCAGGGCAGCGGCGTGGCGGAGGCGCCCAGGGCGCGCATGATGGCCACGTGGGCGGGATTCTCCTCGGTGCGGATATTCAGCCCCTCCAGGTCCTCCACCGTCTCGATCAGCCGCACGTTGTTGGTGAAGGCCACGAAGCCGCCACCGTCGTCGAAGGTACCCAGGTAGCGCATATTGGCCGCCTCCCGGGTGCCCGTCATGAAGTCGGCGAACCACTCGCCGTCGAAGAAGGCCCAGGCCTGGCGCCAGCTGGTGAAGAGGAAGGGGGCGGTGACCAGCTGGTAGTCCGGGTAGAAGGAGGACATGGCCCCCGCCGACATGATGGTGGACTGCAGGGTACGCCCGCCCTGCACCTCGGTGCCGTTTTCCACCTCGGAGCCCAGCTGGCCGCCGCCGAAGAGGGTCACCGCCAGGTCACCGTCGGTCTGCGCCTCGACACGGTTCTTGAAGTGCACCAGGGCCGGATAGATCTCGTTGTTGCTGAGGCTCTCGGGCAGTTGGGTGGCGATCACCATCTCGTAGGATTGCGCCTGGGCCTGGGCGGCCATCGCCATGGCCAGCGGCAGCGCCGCCAGGGCGAGGGTCTTGCCCCAGGGCTTGGGAAGTCGCGGTGTGGTGGTCATGAGTCCCTATCCTGATTTGTTGTTGGAGGGTTCTCCTTGACCTTAGGCCATCCCCGGCCCCGGCACTTGGCCGAGACTCCGCCGGCCTTGCCCGAGACTCGGGGAAAACGACAGCGCCGGGCGAGGCAGGGCGTTATCGCAACGAAGCGCCTCGTCTAGCGCCGCGCCCGGGAGGGAGCCTCTCCAAAGCAACGGCGATAAGCGCGGGTAAAGCTGCCCTGGTCGCGAAAGCCCACCAGGCCGGCGATATGCCCCAGGCTCAGCTGGCTGCCGGCCACCAGGCCCCGGGCGTGGTCGAGGCGCCGGCGCTGCACATAGGCCAAGGGGGTGAGGCCGGTGGCCTCGCGGAAGCAGGCGTGGAAGTGGCCCGGGCTCAGGGCGCACAGCTCGGCCAGGGTCTCGACGCGGATGGTGGCGTCCAGGTGGGCATCGATCCAGGCATCGAGGCGCGCCAGGTCGAGGCGCGAACGGGCCTGGGGGGTGGCCTCGGCATGCTTGAGCTCTTGATCGTGCAGCTGCAGGTAGAGGGCCCGCAGCAACAGGGTGGCGATCTCGTCATGCAGCGCCGGGGCCTGCTCGGCCTGGGCCATCAGGGTGGCGGTGAGTTGCTGCAACTGGGGCGAGACGGCGAAGAAGCGCGGCCGCTCGAAGAGGCGCTGCAGCTCGTCGGCACAGGCCAGGCGCTCCAGCTTGGCCAGGGGCACGTCCAGCACCAGGGTCTGGTTGCGGCCATCGCCCAGGTATTCGTGACGGCAGGCGGTGGGAATCAGGCAACCCAGCTCCCGGGTGATGCGCTGGCCGCGGTGCTCCAGGGCCAGTTCGGTGGTGCCGGCGCTGGCCAGGATCAACTGATGGTAGGCATGCTCGTGGGCCACGTGTTGGCGCCCCAGGGTACAGGTCTGCAGGCTGAAGACGGACATCCCGGGCGGCTCCCTCGCCGAGTCGGTAATCCCCTTACTCTACGCCAGGCATCCGTGCCAACCAAGATCGACCTCCCATTCCTTAGTGGAAGTCCTGCCCACGACTCACCACCTGACTCACAAACTATAAGACTACTTGGGCCGTGAATTCCAAAATGGAATGCGTAGGTAACTAAATTTCTTTTGTCTGTAATGCCTCAGGAAGGAACAATGCCCCCGCAGTGCATGCCGACCCGGCCCACGAGGCCGGATGCGACATCCACTCCCCAGCGCCATCCGCCCGGGGAGGTACAACAAGGTATCAGGAGACGTTATGAAGCCCACTTTCCCCCTGGCCATGGTCGGCCTCGCCGCCGGCACCCTGCTGGCCGGCTGCGGCGATGACGCCGCCAGCAAGCCGAATATCGCCATCGGCCCGCCCGCCAGCACCACCCAGAACGTGTCGCAGCTGATCCTCGATGCCTACGGCATCGGCGAAGACGCCTACAGCACTTACCAGGAAGGCTTCGGGGCCGCCCTGGACGGCGTGCAGGATGGCAATATCGATGTCTCCATCGGTATCCTCGGCCTGCCCTCGGGCAGCATCGAGAACCTCCAGGCGGCCAGCGGCGATGCGCGCCTGGTCGGCCTCAGCGACGCGGCCATCGACTACCTCGAGACCCACAGCGCCTATCGCCGCTTTACCATTCCCGCCGGCAGCTACGCCTTCCAGGAAGAGGACGTCGATACCGTCACCGCCTATGCCGTGCTGGTGGGCAGCACCGACACCATCGGCGAAGAGCTGGGCTACGAACTGGCGCGCCTGATGCATGAGCATGCCGAAGAGAACACCCACGCCCAGTCGGCCTTCATGACCCTGGAGAACGCCCTCAACGGCTCCGAGGGCCTGCCGATCCACCCGGGCGCCAAGCGCTACTACGAGGAGCAGGGCCTGACCGTGACCAATCCGGTGGCCGAGCTGGGTGAGATCGAGGAGAAGCGCGAGTTCATCCTCGGCACCGGCAGCCAGGGCGGCACCTATTATCCGCTGGGCGGCGAGATGGCCACCATCTGGAACCGCTACCTGGATGAGCAGAACTTCACCAATATCGAGACCGGCGCCTCCATCGAGAACCTGGTCAGCATCCGCGACGGTCGCATGGACCTGGGCATGACCGTGCATGCCCCGGCGCAGGATGCCGTGGCCGGCCAGGGCGAGTTCGAGGGCGCCCAGGTGGATAACGTCGCCTTTATCGGCCACATCTATCCGGAAGTCATCCAGATCGTCTCCCGTGAAGGCTCCGACTTCACCTCCTTCGACGATCTCGCCAACTGATTCGATCCCCCGCGGCGCCGCCGGGCCCTCCGGCGGCGCCGCCTTTCGTGAGGCCTTGAACCGTGGTTAAAAAAAAACCGCTGACGATGCGTCCGTACTAGACCAGTACGATCGCGAAACCGCTACCCGCCCGCATCTGGGCAAGTGGGCCTGGCTGGTGACCCTGATGGGGGTCTCGCTGACCGGCTTCCACCTCTATACCGGCTATTTCGGGACCCTGCCCTCCCAGCAGCAGGGCGCCGTTCACCTGGGCCTGGCCCTGGGCATGATCTTTATCCTCTTCCCCGCCACCCGGGGCAGCGGCAGTCGCGCCCGCGTCCCCTGGTATGACGTGATCCTGGCCTTCGCCGCCACCTTTACCGCCTACTACAAGATCCTCTTCTACGAAGAGGTGCTGCGCGCCCGGGTCACCGGCTACTCGAGCCTCGATCTGGCTACCGCCCTGCTGGGGGTGCTCTTCGTGCTGGAGGCCACCCGCCGCACCGTGGGGGTGCCCATCGTGATCATGGCCGCCCTGGCCATCGGCTATGCCCTGTTCGGCAACCATATCCCCAGCCAGATGCTCTCGCACCCCGGCTTCTCCCTCGGCGAGGTATCACCCTACCTGTGGTTCCGCGAGAGCGGCGTCTTCGGCACGCCCTTGCAGATCTCGGCGCGCTTTATCTTCCTGTTCCTGTTCTTCGGCGTGGTGCTGATGCATACCGGGGTGGGCCGCTTCTTCAATGACCTGGCCTTCGCGGTCACCGGCCGCTTCACCGGCGGCGCCGGCAAGGCCGCGGTGATGGCCAGCTCCTTCCAGGGCATGATCTCCGGCAGCTCCATCGGCAACACCGTCGCCTCCGGCTCCTTCACCATCCCGATGATGAAGAATGCCCGCTTCAAGCCCGAGGTCGCCGGCGCCGCCGAGGCCTCCGCCTCCACCGGCGGCCAGATCATGCCGCCGCTGATGGGCGCCGCGGCCTTTATCATGGTGGAGTACGTGGGCGTCTCCTACCGGGAGATCATGTTCTCGGCGCTGATTCCCGCCCTGCTCTACTTCGCCGGCATCTTTATCGGCGTGCACTTCGAGGCCAAGCGGCATCGCATCCTCGGCCTGCCCAAGGATCAACTGCCCAGCAAGCGCAAGCTGATGCTGGAGAAGGGCTATATGCTGCTGCCGCTGCTGGTGATCGTCGCCACCATCAGCCTCGGCTTCACCGCCCAGCGCGCCGCCCTGCTGGGCATCGCCTGCGCCTTCGCCGTGGGCATGATCCGCAAGGAGACCCGCCCCTCCCTGGTCGGCCTGGTGAAGATCTTCGAGCAGGGCGCCCGGGTGGCCCTGCCGGTGATCGCCGCCGTCGCCAGTGCCGGCATCATCGCCGGGGTCGTCGGCATGACCGGCCTGGGCTCCAAGTTCGCCGCCGGTATCATCAGCCTGGCCGACGGCGTGCTGATCCTGGCACTGCTGTTCACCATGGTGGCCTGCATCGTGCTGGGCATGGGCCTGCCCACCACCGCCAACTACGTGGTGACCGCCACCATCGCCGCCCCCGCCCTGATCAACGAGTTCGGCCTGCCGCCCATGGCGGTGCACCTCTTCGTGTTCTACTTCGGGATCATCGCCGACATCACCCCACCGGTCTGCCTGGCGGCCTTCGCCGGCGCCGGGATCGCCGGCGCCAACCCCATGAAGACCGGCTTTACCGCCGTCAAGCTGGCCATCGGCGCCTTTATCATCCCCTACGCCTTCATCTATAACCCCATGCTGGTGATGGTGGATGCCACCCTGCCCGGCCTGCTGGCGGCGGTGCTCTTCTCGCTGCTGGGGATCATGGGCGTCAGCAGCGCCCTGATCGGGCATTTCGTCAGAGATTCCCTGCCCTGGGAACGTCTGGTACTGTTGGCGGCCGGACTGGCCATGGTGGTTCCCGAGCCGCTGACCAGCGGTATCGGCCTGTTGGCCATGGCCCTGGTGGCCTGGTATCAGTCGCGGCGCCCGGCCCATCAGGACCTGGCCTCCCCGACGGCATGAGCCAGCCTCCTCGAGCCCTCGTGTCTCCCCGGCGCCCTGGCGCCGGGGAGACACGCCGTGAATCAGGAGCCTCACGCTTGGCCTCACGCAACCTCCCCTCCACTACCGCCATGCAGTGCTTCGAGGCGGCGGCCCGGCATATGAGCTTCACCCGCGCCGCCGACGAGCTGAGCCTAACCCAGAGCGCGGTCAGCAAGCAGGTGGCCCAGCTCGAGGCGCACCTCCAGCACAAGCTGTTTCGCCGCGTGCGGCGCAGCCTGCTGCTGACCCCGGAGGGCGCCATCTTCCTCAGCGACGTGCGCAAGGTCTTGGCCCAGCTCGAGATGTCGACCCAGGCCATCATGACCTACAGCGGCAACAGCGAGGTACTCAAGGTCGCCACCCTGCCCAGCTTCGGCGCCCGCTGGCTGGCGGACCGGCTGCCCGCCTTCCTGGCCGACAACCCGGGCATCAGCCTGGAGTTTCACGATCGGGTCGAGGACTTCGACCTGGAGCAGCAGGATATCGACGTGGCGCTCTTCTACGGCCACGGCAGCTGGCCCAACCTGGCCTGCCACAAGCTGCTGGAGGAGGAGATGGTGGCGGTGGCGGCGCCGCCCCTGCTGGCGCGCCATGCGCCCCGGGACGTGGCCGAGCTGGCCGACCTGCCGCTACTGCACCTGTCGACTCGTCCGGATGCCTGGCACCGCTGGTTCGCCGAGCAGGGGGCGACCACCGATCGCAGCTACCACGGCACCCGCTTCGAGACCTTTGCCATGCTGGTGCGCACCGCCATGGCCGGCGGCGGCGTGGCCCTGGTGCCGCGCTTTATCGTCGCCGAGGAGCTCCGAGACCGGCGCCTGGCCATCGCCGCCCCTTATCGGCTGCACAGTGCCAGCGCCTATTACCTGGTCTACCCGGAGCACCTGGGTGAGCTGGCCAAGGTGCGGCGCTTCGTCGAGCATCTGGTCGGCGCCGCGGCCTTGGGCGTCGACGACTAGTCGCCGACGCCAATCGCTCGGCGAAGCCGAGCTCCCACAATAGATTGGGTGGCCACTGGTGTTGTGGGAGTCCGGCTCCGCCGGACGATTGGACGACATCGTCGCCCTTCGGGCGAATCGCGCGGAACCGGAGCGCCGGACCGCCGAGCTCCCACAACAACCGCAGCGCCGGCGGTAGGGGCGATCGGCGTTAAGTCAGGGCGTCCAGCACCCGGCGGCGGGAGGCCGCCTGGCGCTCGGCGTAGAGGGCCAGCTCGTCGGTGACCGGGACGCCGAGGGCCGCCTCGAAGGCGTCGCGGTTGGCGTTACCGGCGTAGGCCTGGTTCTCGCCGCCGCCCAGGTTGGACTGGAAGATGCCCGCGGCGCTCACCGGCAGGAAGTCCTCATAGGTGATCGGCTGGGCCACCACCAGGCCACCCTCGATCAGCGCCTCCAGGTCGGCGCCCGGCTGCTTGCCGGCCTGTTCCCCCGCTTCGCTCAGGCGGTAGTGGAAGAAGGCCAGCTCCTGGCGGCGCAGCTCGTCGTCCCGGTCGGGGAAGTCGGCGAAGACCTCGCCCAGCACCCGCTGGTGTTCCTCGTTGGCCAGGCCCGCGGTCTGACGCCGCGCCTCATTCAGCAGCCGGTCGTAGAGCTCGCGGCCCTTGGCGGTCAGCGCCATGCCGCGCTGCTCGATCTCGCCGAAGCGGGCGGTATGGGTGCCCTGCTGCTCGCCGGCGAAGCGGATCGCCTCCTCCAGCGCCTTGAAGCTGGTCTGACGCAGCAGGATCGGGCAGTCGCGGCGGGGCGGGCCCTCGATCACCGCCTTGGGGTTCATGCCCGCCGCCGGCATGCGCCGCTGCACCTCGTCGATATCCAGGGTGCGCGGGGTCAAGTGGTTGATATGCGGGCCACGGAAGCAGACCACGTCGGCGATCAGGCGATGCTCCTCATGGAGGGCCTCGTAGGTGGCCAGGTCCACGGTGGCTTCCCGATGCCAGCGGAAGGTCTCCAGGGCCTCGGCCACGAAGCGCTCGGCATCGGCCTCGTTCAGCCCGCCCTGGGCCTCGCAGCGCGCGATCAGGTCGCGCACCCCGGGGGTGAAGATATCGCGACGGGCGAGGATCTCCCCGGCGCGGCGGCGCAGTTCCGGGCTCTCGATCAGCTCCAGGCGCAGCAGCGAGGTGAAGATGCGGAAGGGGTTGCGGGCCAGGGCGGCGTCATCGATGGGCCGGAAGGCGGTGGAGTGCACCGGCACGCCGGCCTCGGAGAGGTCGTAGTAGCCCACCGGGAACATGCCCATTACCGCGAAGAGGCGACGCAGCATGGCCAGCTCCTCGGCGCTGCCGACGCGGATGGCGCCATGACGCTCCACGCCGAGGCGCGCCAGCTCGTCATGGGCGGTGAGGCGCTCGGCCAGGGCCGGGTCCTTGTCCAGGGTCTCCCGATTGACCGTCTCCACCAACTCGAGGAGGGTCGAGTACTGGGGCACCTCGGCCTGATACATGGCCGACATGGCCTTCGAGAAGCGATCGCGAATCTCGTCCGAAGAAAGAAAGTCTGTGCTCATGGCTCGTGTCTCTGGGTCCGATTGGGTTGGGGTTATTCGTCAGGGTAGCGGGGATCGCAGCACCGCGAGCAGCCCCTGCAGCGGGTGGGGCAGGCGCCGGTCGGAGAGGCGCTTGACCTGGCTGCGGCAGGAGTAGCCGGTGGCCAGCAGGCGCCCCTGGTTGGCCTCATCTTCCACCAGGCCCTGCCAGGAGAGGCCGTAGATGGTCTTGGAGGTGGCGAGGTTGCGGGCCTCGTGGCCGTAGGTGCCGGACATGCCGCAGCAGCCGGTGTCGACCAGCTCCAGTTCCAGGCCGAAGGCGGCGAAGAGCCGCTGCCAGGCCTTGGGGCTCCCCGGGGCATTGGTCGCCTCGGTGCAGTGGGAGAGCAGCTTGTAGCCGGGATCTGTCGTTGCCTCGGCATTGGGACGCTGGCCCGGCGCCAGGCTCGCTGCACGCGCCACCAGCCACTCCTGGAGCAGCAGCACCTCGGGCACCGCGTCCTCGCCCAGCGCCTTCACGTACTCCTGGCGGTAGGTGAGGGTCATGGCCGGGTCGATGCCCACCAGGGGCACGCCGAACTCGGCCAGGCCGCGCAGGCGCTTGGCCTGCGTCTCGGCGGTACGCTGGAAGGCGCCCATAAAGCCCTGGACGTGGAGCGGCTTGCCGTTGGGGGCGAAGGGCGCCACGAAGACCTTGATATCGAGGCGCGAGAGCAGCTCGACGATGTCCATCACCAACTGGGCCTCGAAGTGGCTGGTGAAGGCGTCCTGGACGATGATCACGCTGCGTGCCTTCTGCGCCTCGGTGAGCAGCCCCAGTGAGGTGGGGGTGGCCTCGGCCACGCCCCAGGCGGCCAGCTGCTTCTTGAGGCTGGCCCGGGATAGCCGCGGACTGTCCACCATGCCGATGGGCCCGGCCAGCAGGCGATCCACCAGGCGATTGCCCAGGGCGGCGTTGTAGAGCGGGGCGATGCGCGAAAGCGTCGGCACCAGAAACTCCAGGCCGCCGATCAAATAGTCGCGCAGCGGGCGCAGGTAGCGGCCGTGGTAGAGCTCGAGGAACTGGCTGCGGAACTGGGGCACATTGACCTTGATCGGGCACTGGCCGGCGCAGGACTTGCACGCCAGGCACCCGGCCATGGCGTCATAGACCTCGTGGGAGAAGTCGTCCTCCCGGCGCCGGCGCAGGGTGTTGAGGGTGCGCTTTGGCAGGCGCGCCACGCCGCCCAGCCAGCCGCCCCGGCGGGCCCGCTCGGCCTCGTCGACCACGTCGATCCCGGCCTGGCCCTGGCGGCGCAGCCATTCGCGCATCAGGCTGGCGCGACCCTTGGGGGAGTGGACCCGCTCGCGGGTGCCCTTCCAGGAGGGGCACATGGCGTCGTTGGGGTCGTAGTTGTAGCAGGCGCCGTTGCCGTTGCAGTAGACGGCGGCGTCATGGGCCTGCCAGACCCGCTCGTCGATCTGGCGGTCGAGCTGGCCGCGGGTGGTCACCCCATCGATGGCCAGTAGGCCCGGATCGACGAGCTGGACGGCCTCGTCCTGGGCGGCGGCCCCCGTGGCCAGCGGCGTGGCGATCTTGCCGGGATTCAACTGATTATGCGGGTCGAAGGCGGCCTTGACCCGTTGCAGGCTGGGGTAGAGCTCGCCGAAGAACTTGGGGGCGTACTCCGAGCGCACCCCCTTGCCGTGCTCGCCCCACAGCAGGCCGCCGTACTGATGGGTCAGCTCGGCCACCTCGTCGGAGACCTCGCGGATCAGCCGCTCCTGCTCGGGGTCCTTCATGTCGATGGCCGGGCGCACGTGCAGCACCCCGGCGTCGACATGGCCGAACATGCCGTAGGCCAGGCCGCGGGCGTCGAGGGCCGCGCGGAACTCGGCGATAAAGTCGGCCAGGTGCTCCGGCGGCACCGCGGTGTCCTCGACGAAGGGGATGGGGCGCTTCTCGCCCTTGGCATCCACCTTGGCATTGCCCAGCAGGCCCACGGCGCGCTTGCGCATGCCATAGACCCGCTGGATGGCGGCGCGGCCCTCGGCCAGGGTGTAGCCCAGGCGTTGGACGCTGGTATCGGCTTCCAGGTGGCGACAGAAGGCCGCGACCCGCTCGGCCAGCCGCGCCGGGTCGTCGTCGTTGAACTCCACCAGGTTGATGCCGCGGACCGCCGTCTCGCCGTCGGGGAAGAACTCCGCCACGCTATCCCAGACGAAATCTTCCATGGCCAGCATCAAGACCCGGTCGTCCACCGTCTCGATGGAGGTGGGTTTGGCGGAACTCGCCATCAGCGCCTTGGCGTCGCGCAGGGCGTCCATGAAGCCGGCGTAGCGCACATTGACCAGGGTCGAGTGCCGGGGGATCGGCAGCACGTTCAGCACCGCCTCGTTGAGGAAGCCCAGCGACCCCTCGGACCCGCACAGCAGGCTATTGAGGTTGAGGCGGCCGTCATCCTCGCGCAGGTGGGCCAGGTCGTAGCCGGTCAGGCAGCGATTGAGCGGCGGAAACTTGGCGCGAATCAGCTCGCCCTGGGTGTCGATGATCTCCCGGGCGGTGCGGTAGGCGCGGCCAGTGGCGTCGTCGCGCTGGCACAGGGCGGCCAGCTCGGCCTCCTCGACGGGGCGAGTGTGCAGGCGCTCGCCGCCCAGCAGCACGGTCTCGAGTTCCAGCACATGATCGCGGGTCTTGCCGTACTCGCAGCTGCCCTGGCCGCTGGCGTCGGTGGAAATCATGCCGCCGAGGGTCGCGCGGTTGGAGGTGGAGAGCTCCGGGGCGAAGAAGAGCCCATGGGGCTTCAAGGCGGCGTTGAGCTGGTCCTTGACCACCCCGGCCTGGACCCGCACCCGGCGCTGCTCCACGTCGATCTCGAGGATCCGGTTCATGTGCTTGGAGACGTCCACCACCAGGCCGTCGGTGAGCGACTGGCCGTTGGTGCCGGTGCCGCCGCCGCGCGGGGTGAGCACCACCCGGCGGTGGGCCGGCTCGCCGGCCAGGCGAGCGAGCCGCTCCAGATCCGCCGCGCCCCTGGGGTAGAGCACCGCCTGGGGCAGGCGCTGGTAGATGGAGTTGTCGGTGGCCAGCACCGTGCGGTTGGCGAAGTCCGGGGCGATCTCGCCCTCGAAGCCGGAGGCCTTGAGGGCCTCGAGGAAACGCAGGTAGTGAGCGTCGAGGCGCTCGCCGTCCAGCCGCGCGATCATGCCTGCAGGGTCTCCAGGGCTCGCTCGATCAGCGCCAGCCCCTCTTCCATGATGGCCGGCTCGGCGGTCAGCGGCGGCAGCAGGCGCAGCACATTACGCTTGCGACCGCTGGGCATCAGCAGCACGCCGGCCTCGCGTCCGGCCTCGAGCAGGGCCGCCAGATGCTCGGCCCCACTGGCCGTGGCCGTGTCCTCGAAGACCAGGCCGCGCATGGCGCCGACCCCGGTCAGGGCCCCCAGCATGGGGAAGCGCCCGCTCTCCCGCCAGCGCCGATGGGCCGCGACGATCTGCGCTTCCTGGCCCTCGGCCCAGGCCGAGAGGCGTTCTTCGCGCATCGTGTCGATAACCGCCAGGGCCGCGGCGCAGGCCACCGCGTTACCGGAATAGGTGCCGCCCAGGCCGCCCTTGGGCAGGCTGTCCATGACCTCGGCACGTCCGGCCACCGCCGCCAGGGGCAGCCCCGCCGCCATGCTCTTGCCCATCAGCAAGAGGTCCGGCTCGATGCCCAGGTGGGTAAAGGCGAAGGGCGTGCCGGTCCGCCCGAACCCGGACTGGATCTCGTCACAGATCAGCAGGATGCCGTGGCGATCGCAGAGTTCGCGCAGGGCCCGGGCGAAGTCGGGACAGAGCAGCCGAAAGCCGCCCTCCCCCTGCACCGGCTCGACGATGATGCAGGCCACCTCCTCGGCGGCGATCTCCACCTCGAACAGCCGGGCCAGGGCCTGGAGGGCCGCCTCGGCGCCGACCTCGCTATCGCGACTGGGAAACGGCAGGTGATAGACCGGTCCGGGCAGGCTGCCCAGGCCGACCTTGTAGGGCTTGACCTTGCCGTTGAGGTTGAGTGCCGCCAGGGTGCGGCCGTGGAAACCATCGTCGAAGGCGATCACCGCCTGACGGCCGGTGGCTCCCCGGGCCACTTTCAGGGCATTCTCGGTGGCCTCGGCGCCGCTGTTGGTCAGCATGCAGGAGAGCGGATAGGAGACCGGCACGAAACGATCCAGGGCCTCGGCCACCGCCAGATAGCCCCGGTGCGGCAAGGCATTGAAGGCCGAGTGCATCAGCGTCTCCACCTGCGCCTTGACCGCCTCCACCACGGCGGGATGGCCGTGGCCCAGGTTGAGCACGCCGATACCACCGATAAAGTCGATATAACGCCGTCCGCTCTCGTCCCAGACCTCGGCGTTGCGACCACGCTCGATGCACAGGGGGTGAACGATGCCGAGTGAACGACTGATATGGGGAAGTTCCATGGGCTGCCTGTCGCCTTTTCATGCCAGAGAAGATTGCTGATCATGAAATCAGACGAGAGCGCGGGGCTTCAAACGAAAAAAAGCGGCCTATACATTCCTCACAGGAATGCAAGCTCTCCTGACCTCAGGCTTTGCGGCGACAGACCAGGCGGCATGTCTCGATGGAATGGTTTGGTGCCAATTTTTCACGACACCGTTGTCTACCGACGCCGCCGCCCGACACTGGGCCGGGCGGCGGAGGGCTCACGACAGGGGGCGATTCAGGGGGGGAGACTCGTCTAGCAGCGCCCCTGCCTGGCCAGGCCCGGCGGGCAGAAGCCACCGCGATGGCTACGGTGGTGATGGCCACCGCCGTAGGTATCGATCTCGATCAGGGGTTCGGGGGTAATGCGGGCCGGGGTATAGCTACAGCCCGCCAGCAGCGCGGCGGCGATCAGGACCAGGGTCAGTCGTGTCATGCATGCCTCTCGAGGATAAACGGTTGAGTGTTATCCCCTTCGTTCCCGGCGGTCGTCTGTTAGCGGGGGCCTCTGCGGGCCGGCGACGACGCGGGCGGAAGTATACCTAGGCATTAGGCCACTAGCATCCCACCAAGGTCTAATTGCCATAATGTCTTCGAATGGATCGAAAAAGGCCCTTATTAGACAGGCAAATAGTGGAATCGGTGATAGGGCATATTTTGTATACAGCGAGTGTTGCTAATCGATTTGTTGTCCGCTTAGTCTAGGCGCCAATAACTCTGTATACAAAAATCGCGAGCGTTAGGCATCCCTATGACAACCACGACGACAGCGACACGGCATTCGACTACCCCGCGAAGCACCTCCTTCTTCGACTTCTATGGCAAGCCCCCGCTGGCCAAGGCCCTGCCGCTATCGCTGCAGCATATTCTGGCGATGATCATGGGCACCGTCACCGTGCCCATCATCGTGGTCGGGGCGGTGGGCGCCAGCCTCGAAGAGAAGATGCTGCTGATCCAGATCTCCCTGGTCTTCTCCGGCCTGGCCACCCTGCTGCAGCTCTACGCCCTGGGACGCCTCGGCGCCAAGCTGCCCACCATCTTCGGCGTGGGCTTCGCCTATGTGCCGACCCTGACCGCCATCGGCGCCCAGTACGGCCTCGAGGGCATCCTCGGCGCCCAGGTGGTAGGCGGCGTGGCCATGATGGTCACCGGGCTCTTTATCCAGCGCATTCGCCACCTCTTCCCCCCCGTGGTGGCGGGCACCGTGGTGCTGGTGATCGGCCTGTCGCTCTACGATATCGCCATCAACTACCTGGCCGGCGGCGTCGGCGCCCCCGATTATGGCGACATCAAGTACTGGGCCATCGGCGGCGTCACCCTGCTGGTGGTGCTGGGGGTCTCCCAGTTCGCCAGCGGCTTCCTCAAGCTGGCCTCGATCATCTGCGGCCTGCTGGCCGGCTACGCCATCTCCATGGCGCTGGGCCTGGTCAACTTCGACGCCGTGCGTGAGGCGCCCTGGCTCAGCGTGCCCCGGCCGCTGGCCTTCGGCGTCGAGTTCTACCCCGCCGCCATCATCTCTATGGTGATCATCTGCGTGATCAACTCGGTGCAGACCATCGGCGACCTCTCGGCCACCACCGTGGGCGGCATGAACCGCGAGCTGGAAAAGAAGGAGCTGTTCGGCGGCCTGCTGGGCAATGGCTTCACCACCCTGATCGGCTCCTTCTTCGGCGCCCTGCCCACCTCCACCTACAGCCAGAACGTGGGCATCGTGGCCATGACCAAGGTGATCAGCCGCTATGTGCTGGCCATCGCCGCCGTCTTCATGGTGGTCGCCGGCCTGCTGCCCAAGTTCGGCGCCCTGATGACCACCATCCCCTACCCGGTGCTGGGCGGGGCCACCATCCTGGTGTTCGGCATGATCACCATGACCGGTATCCAGTTGATCACCAAGGACGAGATGTCGGCCCGCAACATGACCATCGTCAGCCTGGCCCTGGCGCTGAGCATGGGCGTCTATGCGGTGCCCGACGCCATCGGCAAGTTCCCCGAGACCCTGCGCCTGGTGCTGGGAGGCTCGCCCATCGTTATCGCCGCCCTGGTGGCCTTTACCCTCAACCTGATCCTGCCGCGCCAGAGCCTGGCCGACGAGGAGCAGGAACGCCGCCGGATCGAGGCCAAGCTGAACGAGGAGTAAGCCCCGGCCTCATACCAAACGACGCGGCCGCCGAGATATTCGGCGGCCGCGTCGTTAGGTGCCTAGCGCAACCACCCATCCAGGCGCAGCCCTGCCCCCTCGCCCGAAGACTGGCCGAAGAAGTTTTCCAGGGAGAGTTCGGCGAAGGCGGAACCACCAGACGACGCCTTGAGCTCATTGATGGCGGCATTGGCATTGAACGAGTCGAACCATACCGAGCCGCTATTGCCGCCGCCGGCCAGTTTGATGGTCTCATTGGGGGCAGATTGCCAGACGCCATCCTCGTCGATGGTGATATTGGCGATGATGGCGGCACCATGCACGGTGGCATTGCCGCGAATATCCAGCTCACCATTCAGGTTGATGTAGAGGCCATCGAAGCGCCGGCTCCCCTTCAGGGGGTCCTCGCCTCCCGGCGGCACGATCAGCAGGTGATCACAGAGCTGGCTGCCACCGTCCTGGTTGTTGCCGTTGCCTCGCCCCTTTCCGCGCCCCTGCCGGCCACCAGCCTCGAAGCAGGTGTCATGGATGGCCCGCAACAGCGCCAGGCTCTGCGACGAGGGCTCGCTCTCCACGATACGGCCCTCCAGTACCTTCGCCTCGCTATTCACGGTGGCATGCAGCCCCGAGGCGCTATAGGTCTCATCGTCGCCGGAGCGATATTCCACAAGAACCGCAGGAATAGCTTCATGCAGGCCGGCTTGGTCCTCACCAGAGAGTCGCGACGCCTCCGAGGTGGGCCACTGGATATCGGCATCTCGCGTCAGCCCCCCGATAAAGGTAGCGGTCGCCAGCCCCGAGTAACCCGCCAACCGCAGCGGGACCCGCCCCGGATAACGGGCGGCATGCTCCACGGCGCCGGCCTCGCCCTGCACCTGCATCATACGCTCGCCATCCTCGCGGCAGGCCAGCAGCCAGGCCCAGACGCTGTCCGCCACCTCCAGACGCACGCCGTCGCGCGCATTGCCACCACATGCCGGCCAGTCATCCAAAGGGGTATCGAGCTGCGCGGCCAGGGAGGCGCTCCAGGGCCGAGACGGACGCTCGCCGAGCCAACCCGCCAGTTCCGCGGTCGCCGCCTCGGCGGCCATGCGTGCCTGAGTGGCGAAGCGATGATTCCCCGCCATGCGCTCGTCGAGCAACGACGACTGCATGGCGGAGATTCCCAACATTAGGGCCACGCTCAGCAATACCAGGCTGATGATCAGCGCCGCGCCGCGCTGCCGATTCGCTCCAAGCCTCGCTTCCATCCTCAATGCCCACCATCGCATTACATAAAGTCACGAAGGCTAGCATGGAGCAGAGGGCCACCCAATGGCCCAGATCAAGAAAGCGGCAGCCCCGGAAAGAAGCTGCCACGCGATGATTTTTCCGCGAACCTGCCGGGATCAGTCGATAAAGATATCCCGCAGCACCTCGTGAACGATATCGGTGGCGACCTCCACCAGCACCACGTCCGCGCCGATGCGGCGCCATTCGTAGCCGTCGTAGCGGGGCAACTGGCGGTAGAGGCGGTCATCGAAGCGGCGGGCGATGCCGGGAGGCAGGGGCTTGCCCCGCTCCAGGTTCATGCGAATGCCCGGCGGCAGGGCCGCGCCTCGATCGTGGCGCCACAGCTCGCGGTGATCCCGGAAGATCTCGCGAATCAGCCGCTCCTCGATACGCGGGCCATCCCGGTAGCGCCACTCTCGAGGGGCCTCGCGGCCATACTCCCGGCGCCAGTACTCACGGTCCCGGTCGCGCTCGCGGCTACGCCACTCGTGGTCATCGTCATGACGGCGGTCGCGATACTCCCCTTCGCGGCTGCGCCACTCCCGCCCGCCGTCGCCGCGCTCCCAGCGATTGCGGTCGCGTTCACGCTCGCGGCTCCATTCACGGCCATCGCCACGCTCCTGGACGAATTCCGGCGGACCGCCGCGACCCTGGCCGGGGTTGTCGGGCTGAGCCCAGGCCGCGCCGGCCGCCAGCAGCAGGCCGCCCAGCCCCAGCAGGGTGTAATAGGTGAGGGTAGGTTTCATGGCTCCTCCCAGGGTCGCCATACCGATGGCGACTCACGCAAGAGACGGTGGGGGTCGAAGGCCTCCGGGTTGACTATGGGTCAGGCCCCGGGCCTTGGCCAGGCGAGGGTCGCCATTGCCATACTCTTGCCACCCGCTGTCGCGAATCAACGACAGCGCACGCATAACGACCGGGGGAGATATCGAAGCGGAGAAGAGAAGCCAGATCAGCGACCCGGCCAGGGAGCTGGTTCTCGGTCAACGGCCCCTCAATGGCGGGACTCGGCGCGCAGCTTCGCCACGTCCTCGACGTCCAGCCCGGCGATATCGGCGATCATCGCATCGTCCATCTCGGTACGCGCGAGCAGATTGCGGGCGGTCTCGAGGCGGCCTTCCCGGAGCCCTTCTTGACGGCCCTCCTGGCGACCCTCCTGGCGGCCCTCCTGGCGACCCTCCTGACGTTCCTTCTTCGCCCAATTCTGCAGATTCTCTGCCAGCATGTCTCTATCCTCTACCAGGCTATTGAGCCGATTCAGATCGATATCGGCCCCGAGCCGATGCAAATGGCGCTTTAGCCAGCGGGTCACGATGGCGTCGATGCGCGCCTTGTAGGGGTCGGCCTGAATAATCGCCACCACCCGATCCACGGCCTTTTGCAAGGCCTCTCGCTCGGCCGCATTCTCGATGCCGAACACGCCGCTCAACGGCGTCTGACGCTCGGCCAGCTCCTCGTCAGTATATCGCCCCTCGTCAATCAGGTAATAGCGCAGGTGCGGCTGGTAGACTCGCAGGAAGGCCGGCGGTTCCGGCCTGACCAGCTCATAAACATCCTGGGGCACCGACCAGCGACGGGAACCGTTGTAAAGCACGATGGGCAACACCGGCGGCAAGCCCTCGCCGAGGGTGAAGGCCTTGCTCTTGAGCAGGTGATCGTAGAAGCAGGCCACGTAGTGCATCAAGCGAATCGGCATCGCCTGATCCACCCTCGACTGGAACTCCAGCAGGATATACAGATAGACCCGTTGCGTTATGCCCTGCCAGTGGACCTCCACCGACCACACCACATCCTCGAACTTCTCCTCGAACAGCGGCGTGATGTAGTTACCGCTATGGTTCTGCAGAGTGCCGAAATTCATCAGTCCAGCGATCTCGGGCGGGGCAAAGCCCTCGATCAATTGCTGCACGAACTCGGGGTGGCTGAACAGCTCCTTGTAACCCGTATCATGATGGTTGGCCATGGCCACTCCCGCGCGCCTGTGTTGATGCACGGAGTCTAGCATGCCCCCGCCCTGTCTCCCGCGATAGACGCAGGGCATCGACGCCCCGGGCAGTTTTCATCATTTCTCCATCGTCGGTTGCTAAGGTTGACGCGCTTTCTACCACCACAGGAACGCCGATATGGAAATGCCCCACGCCCGTTATGGACGACTCAGCCGTACCCTGCACTGGGCCATGGCCGCCCTCTTCGCCTGGCAATTCGCCTCGGTGGGCGCTCGGGTGTTGCTGCCCGACTCACCGCTGGACGAGTTTCTCTGGGCTTCCCACAAGCCGTTGGGCGCCCTGCTGTTGCTGCTGGGCCTGCTGCGCCTGGCCTGGGCGCTATATGAGAGCCCGCGCCGGCCCAACGCCCTCAATGGCGCCGCTCGGCTCGGCCACCTGGCCCTATACGCGCTGATGTTGGCGATTCCCGCCCTCGCCCTGCTGCGTCAATTCGGCTCCGGCCGCGCCTTCGCCCCCTTCGGCGTGCCGCTGATGCCGGGATTCGATGGCGAGATCGAGTGGATGACGGCCCTCGGCGGCGCCCTCCACGGCCTCCTGGGCTGGGCCCTGCTGGTGCTGCTGGTCGGGCATATCGTCCTGGCCCTGCTGCACGGCCGCCGCGGCGGCGAGCCGGTGCTGCGGCGCATGGCCTGAGTGCCCTATTTATCAAGAGCGGCTCAGCAAGAGCGGCTCGGCTCGGGCCGGCATAACGCCAGCGTCATGACGTAGCGACAACAACGGGCCTCTCGCATGACGAGAGGCCCGTTGTTGTTACTAATGAAGGGGTCTGTCCCCGATTTAGGTCCAATCCTCGATCCGCAGACCGGGAACCCGCTCGAATTCCTTGAGGTTGTTGGTCACCACGATCAGACCCAGCGAGCGGGCATGCCCGGCGATCATCTGATCATAAGGACCGATCGGGGTCCCGGCCCGGGCCAGCTCGGCCCGCACCTGCCCACTATGCGCGGCCGCATCGGCATCGTAGTTCAATACCTCGAGGCGTGCGGCGAAACCCTCCACCACGGCAAGGTTACGCTCCGGCGCCGAAGACTTCTCGGCGCCATAGACCAGCTCCATCAGGGTGATGGTACTGATTGCCAACTGCCCATGATGGCGATGGAAGGCCTCACGTACTGCGGGCGGCTTGTTCTTGATGGTATAGATACAGATATTCGTATCGAGCAGATACTTGAGCATCACAGCCCCTCGCGATGCTGTTCCGCGGGCTGTTCACGCTCGACCATAAAGTCCACCGACACGTCCTCGCCATCGAACCAGCTATCCCAGGACTCGCCCACCGGCGTGATGATACGCATCCGGCCGATGGCCACCACCTCGACACGCTTGACCTCCTCGGGCAAGGCAACGGCCTTGGGCAGGCGAATCGCCTGGCTGCGGTTACTCTTGAATACGGCACCCTGTTCCATCGTCATCTCCATGGATATCCCATAGGCATATGGCCGAGCCTAGCCCAGCCCCAGGGATATATCAACAGGATATACCAGCGGTAGCGGTGACGATCAGCGGCGCCGCCAACAGGGCGATGCCGATGGCCAGCAGGTCCCCGGCGCCCAGGGTAGCCAGCCCAGCCCGAGGCCGGTGGCCAGCAGCACAACCGTAGTCTCGATCATATCGCCTCGTTCGATAACGCCCGGAACCAGAAAAGGGGAAGGGGAAGGGGAAAACGGAGAGAGGCCGATCTTCGTGCCGGCCGGGACACCTGTCAATGCGATGACTCTTGCGAGCCCGGCGTGGATCGGTAATCATCGGCTCGCCGCCCCGGCGGCACTCCCTTAGCCACCCACACGAGGCCCCATGATCCTCCTGGCTCTGTTTGCCACCCTCTCCATCGGCGTGTCCTTCGTCTGCTCCCTGCTCGAGGCCTCGCTGCTCTCCATGACACCCAGCTATATCGCCCAGCTACGCGACGACCGCCCGAGGTTGCATGCCCGCCTGGTGCGTCTGAAGCAGAACATCGACCAGCCGCTGGCGGCCATCCTCACCCTCAACACCATCGCCCATACCGTGGGGGCCACCGGCGTCGGCGCCCAGGTCGTGGTGGTCTTCGGCGAGGCCTGGCTGGGCATCGCCTCGGCGCTGATGACCCTGTTGATCCTGTTTCTCTCCGAGATCATCCCCAAGATGATCGGCGCCACCTACTGGCGCCAGCTCGCCTCGCCCATGGCGCTGACCCTGTTCGCCATGATCTGGAGCATGAAGCCCTTTATCTGGCTGTCGGAGCGGATCACCCGGCGCATCGGCAAGGATGCCCAGGACACCGATATGCGTGGCGAGATCAAGGCCCTGGCCCGGATCGGCCTGGAAGAAGAGGCCCTGGACGCCGACGAGGCGCGGGTCATCACCAATATCCTCAACCTCCACGATATCCCCGTGAAGGAGGTGATGACGCCGCGCACCGTGTCGATCGTCGTGGCGCCGCAGATGAGCGTCGCCGAGTTCGACGAGAGCCTGGGCCGCTCGCCCTTTACCCGCTTCCCGGTGATGGACGGCGGCGAGCAGGCGCTGGGCTATATCCACAAGGCCGACACCTACCACGCCGCCGAGGAGGCGCCGCTGAAGTCGCTGATGCATCCGGTCAAGACGGTGATGGTCGACGACAGCGTCGAGCAGGTCTTTACCATGATGGTGCGCGACCGCCAGCACCTTACCGTGGTCTACGACGACCTGGGCACCTGGGTGGGCCTGATGACCCTGGAGGACGTGATCGAGACCATCCTCGGCCAGGATATCGTCGACGAGACGGATAACGTCGCCAACCTGCGTAAATACGCCAAGCAGCGCTGGACCAAGGGGCTGAGGAAGGCCTAAGGAAACCGGAAGCAGAAAAAAGAATGGCCGGCTAGGCCGGCCATTCCAAGAGAGAGCTGAATTGTAAATGGGGGTCAGTCCCGGTTTTCCATTAATTACCTGCAAGAGGAGGGGCGAAGATTATTAGGAATGGTGCCGCTACAGACCCACGCGCTAACAGACTGATTCGTACCATCAACATAATCAGCTGCCACCATAGCAGTTGTTGCCCCAGCATCACTGTAAGGAGTCAAAGTAATGGTGTTAGTACCTGCTGCAACACCGCTGATATTTTGAGCTGTAATTGTTACAACTCCAGCAGCACTCGTAGTGATAGTACTCACATATTGTGTTACAGGCCCAGTAGTATCTTCACATCCGAAGTCGTTTCCCGTTGGCGCTGTAGACAAGCCAGTTTGGGAAGCTTCCGTTATTGCAGTACGACATGCTGACCCAGCCATTACAACTTCAGAAACCTTTGCACGGTTAACATAATCTTGGTAGCGAGGCAACGCAATCGCCGCCAAGACCCCGATAATCGCCACCACGATCATTAGCTCGATTAGGGTAAAACCGCCCTGCCCAGCTTTTACGTAGCGTTTGATGCCTTGTTGCTTTTTCATCACGATCACCCCTCGGTTATTGGCGAGCCGAACCCTTGCCCCTGTCCCGATCTCGCCTCTTGCTCACCTGCCTATCCCACCTTTAGCACCCTTCGCCTTCCCTGCGGAGCCACGCCAGGAGTCTAGCCAGCCCCTGGGGGTCGGGATTAGCCGCCCTTCAACGCTGTTGCCACGCGGGGTTGCCGCTGCCGGCGTCGTCAACATTGACATGAAGGCGGCCATCACCGTTTCACAAACTTACACTAGTTTACACAACGAGGCCGTGCAAGGATTTCTCTAGATTAAGCGGACTTCGTTTGCCCGGGGCGATTCACTCGTCTAGCAGATCATGGACCGGCCAACCGGGGACACCCGGGCGGCTCTCAACGCCGCCCTCAACGGGGTGAAGCCGCTAGACTGACCTAGGCTAGGGGGGTGAAGGAGTGTTAAGGGAGCCGGCTCCTACGAATCGCCGGCTAAAGCCAGCTCCTACGGAATGGGTGGCGCTGCTAAGGAGTGGGGGCTGCCACTGGGGTGGTAGGAGCCGAATCGCCAGCTAAAGCTAGCTCCTACGGAATGGGTGGCGCTGCTAAGGAGTGGGGGGCCACCACTGGGGTGGTAGGAGCCTGCTTCAGCAGGCGATAGAAAAATCGCCGGCTAAAGCTAGCTCCTACGGAATGGGTGGCGCTGCTAAGGAGTGGGGGCCACCACTGGGGTGGTAGGAGCCGAATCGCCAGCTAACGCTAGCTCCTACGGAATGGGTGGCGCTGCTAAGGAGTGGGGGCCACCACTGGGGTGGTAGGAGCCTGCTTCAGCAGGCGATAGAAAAATCGCCGGCTAAAGCCAGCTCCCACTATGTTAGGGGGCCAGCTCTTACTAGGTAGGTGGGGGGCTAGCGCCAGTTGCCATCAGGGCATCAGATCGAGGAGCCGTTATGCATGATTCGCATCCGCCGTCGATGGACTATCACAGCCTGATCGCCCAGAGCACCGCCTCGGGGCCGACGGGCGGAGGCGGCGTGCCGGTGGCGGCGGACCTGCGCGGCCTGACCCGGCGCCTGGTGCGCGACGGCGTGCTCTCCGAGGCGGCGGCGCGCCGCGCCGAGGAGGAGGCCCGGGAGGAGGACGTCTCGCTGATGGCCCATGTGATCGACAGCGGCCTGGTGACGCCGCGCCAGGCGGCGCTGGCGGCGGCCTGGGAGTATGGGCTGTCGCTGATCGACCTAGACGCGGTACGCCCGGACAGCCTGCCGCCGGCGGAGAGCATGCCGGAGAAGGTGCTGCGCAAGCTTACGGTGCTGCCGCTGCTACGCCACGACCACCGCCTGACGGTGGCGGTGCCCTACCCTTCCACCCTGGCCCAGCTCGACGAGCTGCAGTTCGCTACCGGTTTCAACGTGGAGGGGGTGCTGGCCCCGGTGGATCAGCTCGGCCCGGCGCTGGAGAACTACCTTACCCACGCCGACAGCCAGGCGATGATGAAGGGGCTGGAGGGCGCCGATGAGGCGCTGGACAACCTCGACTACGAGGAGTACGACCCGGAGCAGGAGGGCCCGGCGGTCACCGCCGGCAACGACGACGCCCCGGTGGTGCGCTTCGTCAACAAGATCTTGCTCGATGCCATCCGCCGCGGCGCCTCGGATATTCACTTCGAGCCCTACGAGACCCAGTATCGCATTCGCCTGCGTATCGACGGCATCCTGCTGGAGGCGGCGCGGCCGCCCTTCAATATGCGCCAGCGCATCGCCGCCCGCCTCAAGGTGATGTCGAAGCTGGATATCTCCGAGCGGCGCCTGCCCCAGGACGGCGCCATCAAGATGCGCCTGTCGCGCAACCGCTCCATCGACTTCCGGGTCAGCACCCTACCCACCGTCTATGGCGAGAAGATCGTGCTGCGTATCCTCGACCCCAGCTCCGCGCAGCTGGGCATCGACGCCCTGGGCTTTACCCCGGCGCAGCGCGAGATGTACCAGCGGGCGCTAGACGAGCCCCAGGGCATGATCCTGGTCACCGGCCCCACCGGCAGCGGCAAGACGGTGACCCTCTATACCGGCATCAATATCCTCAACACCCTGGAGCGCAATATCTCCACCGCCGAGGACCCGGTGGAGCTCAAGGTGCCGGGGGTCAACCAGGTCAATGTGCTGACCAAGATCGGCCTGGACTTCGCCAGTGCCCTGCGCGCCTTCCTGCGCCAGGACCCGGACGTGGTGATGGTCGGCGAGATCCGCGACCTGGAGACCGCCGAGATCGCCGTCAAGGCGGCCCAGACCGGCCACCTGGTGCTCTCCACCGTGCATACCAACTCGGCGGCGGAGACCCTGACCCGCCTGGCCAACATGGGGGTAGCGCCCTTCAATATCGCCAGCTCGGTGAGCCTGATCATCGCCCAGCGCCTGGCCCGCAAGCTCTGCCCGCGTTGCAAGCAGCCGGCGGAGATCCCCCGGGAGGCGCTGCTGGCGGAGGGCTTCGGCGAGGAGGAGGTGGCCTCGGCCACCATCTTCCATCCGGTGGGTTGTCGCCACTGCACCCTGGGCTACAAGGGGCGCGAGGGCATCTACGAGGTGGTACCGGTGTCGGAGGCGATCAGCCAATTGATCATGCGCCAGGGCAATGCCATGGAGCTGGCCGAGCAGGCCCGCCGCGAGGGCCACCCGGACCTGCGCCGCAGCGGCCTGCTCAAGGTCATGCAGGGCATCACCAGCCTGGAAGAGGTCAACCGAGTCACCAAGGACTAAACGGGAGGGGCCGCGATGGCGACCATGACACGCCAAGCCAAGGCAAGGGCCAGGCAGCAGCTGAAACTCTACCGCTGGCAGTGGAGCGGCAAGGCCCCCAGCGGGCGCAAGGTCAAAGGCACCCTGATCGCCGCCAACCGCGCCGAGGTGGAGAAGACCCTGGGCGGCCAGAACATCATCGTGCGAACCATCCGCCGCAAGGGGGGCATGGGCGGCATGGGGCGCATCAAACCCCGCGACATCATGCTCTTCGCCCGCCAGATGGCCACCATGATCCGCGCCGGGGTGCCCATGCTGCAGGCCCTCTCGGTGGTGGCGGAGAGCCTCAAGAAGCCCGCCATGAGCGCCCTGGTGCAGCAACTGATGAACGACGTCACCGCCGGCACCAACCTCTCGGCGGCGATGCGCAAGCACCCGGACCACTTCGATTCGCTGTTCGTCAACCTGGTGGAGGCCGGCGAGCAGTCCGGCTCCCTGGACCATATGCTCGACCGGGTGGCGGCCTACAAGGAGAAGCTGGAGTCCCTCAAGGGGCGGGTCAAGAAGGCGTTGTGGTATCCGGCGGCGGTGATCGCCGTGGGCATCGCCGTCACCGCCCTGCTGCTGATCATGGTGGTGCCCCAGTTCGAGGCGCTGTTCCATGGCTTCGGGGCGGAGCTGCCGGCCATGACCCGCATGACCATCTACCTCTCGGAGCTGGCCCAGGCCTACTGGCTATGGGTGCTGGGGGGCTTTATCGTCTTCGTCTTCGTGATCCGCCAGGGCATCAAGCGATCGGAGACCTTCGCCTACCGCATGCATGCCTGGTCGCTGAGGATCCCGGTGATCGGCGATATCCTCGACAAGTCGGCGGTGGCCCGCTATTCGCGGACCCTGGCCACCACCTACGGCGCCGGGGTGCCCATGGTGGAATCGCTGGACGTGACCTCGGGGGCCACCGGCAACAAGGTCTACGAGCGGGCGGTGCGCCAGGTGCGCGAGGACGTGGCTACCGGCCAGCAGCTGCACTTCGCCATGCGCCTGACCGAGCAATTCCCGCCGCTTGCGGTGCAGATGGTCGGCATCGGCGAGGAGTCCGGGGCCCTGGACGCCATGCTCAACCGAGTCGCGGACTACTACGAGGAGGAGGTGGACAACAAGGTGGACGCCCTCACCTCCCTGCTGGAGCCCTTTATCATCGTGGTGCTGGGCGTGCTGGTGGGCGGCCTGGTGATCTCCATGTACCTGCCCATCTTCGAGCTAGGCAGCGTGATCTAGGCTCGTCTGATGCTCTCGCCTGCGGCTCGTTTATCCGACCTACGCCGTGGTGGTAGTGGTGGTAGTGGTGGTAGTGGTGGTAGTGGTGGTAGTGGTGGTAGTGGTGGTAGTGGTGGTAGTGGTGGTAGTGGTGGTAGTGGTGGTAGTGGTGGTAGTGGTGGTAGGTCGGGTAAGCGAGCCTGCGAGCGCACCCGACGCTCTCGCTTCCTGCCCAACCAGCGACCAGCCTCCTCCTACCGCAGCAGCCAGGAGAGCACCAGCAGCAGCAGCAGGATGCCGGCGACGCCCTGCCAGAAGCGGGCGGGCTCGCCGAGCGGGCCGCCGTCCTCCCCGTCGTCGCCGTCCCGGCGCGGCTCGCGAAGCGTCACCAGGAATTCGGAGAGCCGCCGATAGCGTAGCGCGCGCTGGGGGTCCAGGGCGCGACGCAGGGCGTCGTCGAGGGCGGCGTCCACCTCGGGATTCGTGGTGCGGGCACTGCGGTAGCCGAGCTTCTCCAGGTCGGTATGGGTACGCAACTGGTGGGGGGCAAGGGCATAGGGCAAGCCGCCGGTGAGCAGCCAGTAGATGGTGGAGGCCAGGGCGTACTGGTCGCTGCGCCGCCCCACGTCGGTGTCCAGGGCATACTCCGGGGCGCTGTGTTCGGTGAGCCCCACCTGGCGCGCCAGCTCCCGGGAGTGGCGATGCCCGTCCCCCTCGCGTAGCCGGCAGGCGCTGAAGTCGGCCAGCACCACCTGCCCATGGGGGTCGATCAGGATATTGTCCGGGTGGATGCGCTGATGCAGCAGGTCGCGATGGTGCAGGGCCTGCACCGCCTTGCCCAGCTGGCGGGCGATATCCAGGCGCTGGGAGAGACTGGCCTGGGGGTGGCGCCGGGCCCACTCGGTAAGGGTCTCGCCATTGACCAGGGCCATCAGGTAATAGAGATGGCGTCGCGGCCGCGAGGGCTCGACGACCCGCGCCACGAAGGGCGACTTGACCCGCTCCACCACCCATTGCTGCAGCAGGAAGTGCTCCAGGTAGGCGTTGCGACTGGAGAGCTCCGGGCTCGGCGCCTTGAGCACCATCTGGCGCTGGCTGGCCAGGTCGCGCACCCGATAGACCCGCGACTGGGCGGTCCGCGACAGCACCGCCTCGACCTCCAGGCCATCGAGGCGGTCGCCGGGGGAGAGCTCCGGCGGCACCGGCAGGTCGCCATAGACCTTGCCGGGGCGATCCTCGGTGGCCTCGGGCAGGGCGTCGACCCGCACCAGCTGGAAGCAGAACTGATCGCCGCCGTAGCCGCGCTCCTGGGCCCGCTCGCTGGCGGCCTGGGCGAGGCGTTCGCAGGCGGCGTCCAGGTCGCTGACGTCGGCGCGGATCAGGCGCACATAGTCCGAGGGCATCAGGGTGCCGCGCACCGCCTGGGTGGTGAAGAGAAAGATATCGCCCTGCTTGAGGGGCACCTGCAGGTAGTCGATCTCGATGCTGGGGTCCATGCCCAGCGCCCGGGAGGCGTAGCGGTAGCCGCCCAGGTCGGTGATATGGTCCCGGGAGAGCTGCTCGAACTCGGCGCCGCGCAACAGGAAGACCAGGGTATCGCCCATATGGAAGAGGTGCGCCTCGCGGCCCTGATAGACCATCGCCGAGAGCGCCGAGACATAGCTGCCGTCCTTGACGTGCTGGCTCTGGGCATAGCACCAGGCGTTCAGGGAGCGCAGCACGCGAATGGCGGAGTACTTGACGCCCCAGTGATCGGGGGTAGAGAAGTAATCGGCCACCAGGC
Source organism: Halomonas sp. NCCP-2165 (assembly GCF_023708045.1). Taxonomy (NCBI): domain Bacteria; kingdom Pseudomonadati; phylum Pseudomonadota; class Gammaproteobacteria; order Oceanospirillales; family Halomonadaceae; genus Halomonas; species Halomonas sp. NCCP-2165. The sequence goes on along the minus strand of NZ_BRCY01000030.1, from coordinate 7,907 downwards.
CGCGCACGCTGAGGTCTCCGGCCTGCTTGGCGATGGCGTTGCGGGAGCTGGAATCACTGATCACCGCCAGGGCGCCCTTGGCTTCCAGCAGGCCGGCCTCGGGGACGCGCAGCGACATGGAGCTGCGATGATGGCGTCGCTCCGGTGCCACGAAGGCCTGTCCCACGCTCAGCGATAGTTGACGATCCAACGACTCTCTCCTTTTCACCTCGGTGCGCATCACTGCGGCGGGCCACCGCCTGGCGGAAAGCCCGCCCCATGATACACGTTTGACCCGCCCCTCGGCCTATCAACCAAAGGGGTAGGTCCTGCCATGGTCGGATTGGTAATCGGCGTCTCGGCTTCGTATAATTCGGCGGTTTTCTCTGGCCCCTACAATCCGCCCACGCAAGGATTCGAGAATGAGCTTCAGCAAGATCCCCGCCGGTAAGGACCTCCCCAACGACGTCTATGTGGCCATCGAGATTCCGGCCCAACATGCGCCGATCAAGTACGAGATCGACAAGGACATGGACGCCCTGGTCGTGGATCGCTTCATGGCCACCCCGATGTTCTACCCGGCCAACTACGGCTATATTCCCAACACCCTGGCCGATGACGGCGACCCCCTGGACGCCCTGGTGGTGACCCCGCATCCGGTGCAGCCGGGCAGCGTCATCCGCGCGCGTCCGGTGGGCATCCTCAACATGACCGACGAGGCCGGCGAGGACGCCAAGCTGGTCTGCGTGCCCCACGGCAAGCTGACCACCCTGTATGACGATGTCCAGGAAGTGACCGACCTGCCGGAGCTGCTGCGCCAGCAGATCGCCCACTTCTTCGAGAACTACAAGGATCTCGAGAAGGGCAAGTGGGTGAAGGTGGAGTCCTGGGAAGGCGCCGACGCCGCCCGCAAGGCCATCGAGAAGGCCGCCGCCGCCCACGAGAAGGCGTAAGCCACCCTGGGTGACAAGCAAGGGCCGCCCCGATGAAGGGGCGGCCCTAGTTGTTTTGGCAGGGGTAGGTCGGGGAAATAAGCCTGTAGGTCGGGTAAATGAGCCGAAGGCGAAAGCACCCGACGCCCCGACCGGCCCCGACCGGCCCCGACCGGCACCGACCGGCCCCGACCGGCCCCGACCGGGGCGCTCGCCGATGTCGGATGCGCTCGCCGAGGCTCGCTTATCCGACCTACGCCTACGGCTGACTCGCTTCGGGCAGCGGCATGTCCTCCTGCGGGGCCGCGGCTTCTTCCGGCGCTTCCTGCACGGCCTCTTCCTGCACGGCCTCTTCCTGAGGCGCGGCTTCTTCGGGTGCTTCCTGGACGGCCTCGGGTTCGAGCGCTTCCTCCGGCGCCGGCGGGGTAGTCTCTTGCTGGGGCGCCTCTTCCGGCATGTCCTCCGCCGCCGGGGCCTCGGGGACCTCCACCGCCGGTTCGGTGGGCTCCCCGGCGGCGACCCCCACGCCCTCGATACGCGCCGCCAGGCGGCTGGCCAGGTCGCGGGCGCGCACCGTGTAGTTGGCCATGACCAGGGAGTGGTTGGCGAAGATGCCGAAGCCGGAGCCGTTGAGCACCAGCGGGCTCCACAGCCGACGCTGAGTCATCTCCAGCTCGGCGATCAGCCGGGTCAGGGTCCCCCGGGCCTCGGCGGCGGCCAGCAGATCGGCATAGTCGCGCTCCATGCCACGCAGCAAGTGCAATAGCGCCCAGGCCTGGCCGCGGGCCTCGAAGAAGTCGTCGTCGAGGCGATACCAGGGGGTCGGCTCGGGCAGCGCGTCGGTATCGACGGCCAGGTCGCGAAGCGCCTCGCGCTCGCCGACGCTGGCGGAGAGGCGCTGGCTCAGGTCATCGAGGCGCAGCGCCACCCGCTCCAGCCACCGGGCCAGGGCCTCGCCATCGTCGGCGAAGCCGGCCTCGCCGCTACCCAGCGCCAGCAGGTGGGCGCCCAGGTGCTCGCCGGCCTGCTCCAGGCGGGTCTCGGTGGAGGGGTAGAGCCAGTCGCGACTCTCGCCCATCAGTGCCTCGCGCGCCTCTTCCAGGGCGGCGCTCTCGCCCTGCTCGAGGGCCGGCAGTCGCTGGGCCAGCTCCCGGGCCTGACGCAGCACGCCGTACTCCCAGCTGGGCATATTGTCGAGCCACAGCCCCGGGGGGAAGATGTCGTTGCGCAGGTAGCCTCCCGGCTTCTGCTGCAGGGTATCCACCACGCCGATCAGGGCGGCGGTGGTCACCGCCCCGCGCCGGGCCGGCGTGGTGGCCGCCTCGGGCTGGTCGGCGGCCACCCGCACCCGCTGGTTGGCGGTGGCCTGCTCGACATCGAAGGCGGCGGGTTCGCGGCTCCACCAGATACCCAGGGCCAGGGTCGCCAGCAGGTAGAGCACCACCAGTACCAGCAGTGGCTTCCAGATCCAACCATACTCGGGACGCTCCAGTGAGGTGGTGCGCCCGGCAACCGGCTTACGCTTACCGAACAGGGGCATGTGTCGACTTCCTTGACTCGCGAAATGGGTCGGCGCCGCTGCGACGGCACCGAATGCTGAGTTATAGTAGCAGGCGACGCCGCGATGACGAGAGCGGCGCCCTGTCCGCCATGCCAACGCGCCCGCCGGATGCCGGGAACTCCCCCCCTGTCGCCGGGTCGCAAGGGGGTTCCGCCTCCCGTCTGCAAGGATCTTTCCGAGTCATGATTCGCCGTTTATTGCCCCTTCTGTTGCTGCTCCTGGCGCTGGTCGCCGGCAACACCCAGGCCCAGTGGTTCTCCTCCGACCGCCAGAGTGACTTCCTGCCGGTCCACGAGGCCTTCCAGGCGAGCGCCTGGCACGATGGCCAACGCCTTTATGTGGGCTTCGTCGCCGCCGAGGACTATTACCTCTATCGCCATCGCTTCGCCGTGGAGAGCGACGCCCTGGCCCTGGGCGAGCCGGCGCTGCCGCCGGGGGAGCCCATGAGCGACGAGTTCCTGGGCGACGTCAACGTCTTCTTCGACCGGGTGGTCTTCACGGTGCCCCTCGAGGCGGCCCCGGTGGCGGGGGAGGTGCCCTTTACCCTGAGCTTCCAGGGCTGCGCCCTGGCCGGCCTCTGCTATCCGCCGGAGCGCCTGGAGATGACCGCCCTGCCCGGCTCGGCGCCCCCCGCCTTCGCCGACTGGGCACCGGACGCGGCTCCCTCCGAGGCGGGCGCGCCCAGCGGCGTGCAGAGCGCCGATGGTCGCTTCAGCGAGCTGATGAGCCGCGCCAGCCTGCCGCTGGCCCTGGGGCTCTTCTTCCTGGCCGGCCTGGGGCTGACCTTTACCCCCTGCGTGCTGCCGATGATTCCCATCCTGTCGTCGATCATCGTCGGCCAGAACCCCGGGCGCGGGCGGGCCTTCGTGCTCTCCGCCAGCTATGTGGCCGGCATGGCCGCCACCTACGCTCTGGTGGGGGTGCTGATGGGGCTGTTCGGCGCCGGCCTCAACCTCCAGGCCCGGCTGCAGTCGGCGCCAGTACTGATCGGCTTCGCCCTGCTCTTCGTGGGCTTCGCCCTGGCCATGTTCGGCGTCGTCAACCTGCGCACGGCGCCCCGGCTGACCGCGCGCATCCAGGCCTGGCAGACCCGCGCCCAGCGCAGCGGCCCCATCGGCCTGGCCCTGGCCGGCGCCCTCTCGGTGCTGGTGGTCTCGCCCTGCGTCTCGGCGCCCCTGGCCGGCGCCCTGGTGTTTATCTCCACCACCGGCGACGCCGCGATGGGCGGGGCCGCCCTCTTGGCCCTGGCCCTGGGCATGGGGGTGCCACTGCTGCTGGTGGGCACCTTCGGCACCACCCTGATGCCACGCACCGGCGCCTGGATGGAGGGCGTCAAGACCGCCTTCGGCCTGCTGCTGCTGGGGGTGGCCATCTGGCTGGTCGAGCGGCTGCTGCCGGGGCCGCTGGCCCTGCTGCTGTGGGCGGCCCTGGCGGTGACCACGGCCCTGGCACTGGGCGCCCTGCGCCTGGAAACCCGCGGCTGGGCGCGACTGCGCCAGGGCGCGGGCCTGCTGGTGCTGGCCTGGGGCCTGGCCCTGGTGCTGGGCGCCGCCCAGGGCGGTAGCGACCCGCTGCGCCCGCTGGTGGCCATGGCACCCGGGGAGCGCGGTGCCGCCATCGCCAGCGAGCCCGATGTGGTGGTGCGCGATCTGGCCGGCCTGGAGCGGGCCCTGGCCGGTGCCGGCGACACCCCGGTGTTCGTCGATGTCACCGCCGACTGGTGCATCTCCTGCAAGCAACTGGAACGCAACGTCTACCCGACGCCGCAGGTGGCCGAGCCGCTGTCGGCCTTCCATCGCGTTCAGGTGGACGTCACCGAGAGCAACGGCGCCAGTCGCGAGCTGCTGGAGCGCTTCCAGCTGTTCGGTCCGCCCAGCCTGCTGTTCTTCGCCGGCGGCGAGGAGATCCGCGAGGCGCGCATTCAGGGCGAGGTGGAACGCGACGCCTTCGCCGGCCACCTGAACCAGCTGCTGAGCTGGCTGGAGCGCCGACAGGGGTGATCGGGGCGGGGCTGCCACTGGGTTGGTGGGGAAAAATTGCTGGTGTTGTGGGAGCCTGCTTCAGCAGGCGATAGGAAAATCGCCAGCTAAAGCTAGCTCCTACGGGGTGGGTTGCGCGTCATCGGTCAACTACGAAAAACTGCATGGTTAACCGCTATCATCGCGAAACGAGCGTTTATATTCACGCTTCTGCGGATAACCTGGACAACCCGGTCGTTTTTCGGCAAACTCCGCCGACACGCCTTTTGGCGGGACAATCGCCGGCAATTTGCTAAACTTTGCCCCGATTCGACACCTTTTTACGCAGGTTGACAGCGCCGCTGCGCAGCCTGTCCGAGCCCCCTCATACTCCGTTACGAGCGAGACAACCGCATGGATATCCGTAAGGTCAAGAAGCTGATCGAGCTGCTGGAAGAGTCCAATATCAGCGAGATCGAGATCCAGGAAGGCGAGGAATCCGTCCGCATCAGCCGCCACCCCAATGGCGTGGCCTACCAGGCGGCCCCGCAGCCCGCCGCCTATGCGCCCCAGCCGGCGCCTGCCCCGGCGGCACCGGCGGCCAGCGAAGAGGCGCCCGCCGCCCCCACCGGTCATACCGTCAACTCGCCGATGGTCGGCACCTTCTACCGGGCCCCGGCCCCGGGCGCCAAGCCCTTCGCCGAGGTGGGCCAGTCGGTGCGCAAGGGCGAGGTGGTGTGCATCGTCGAGGCGATGAAGATGATGAACCAGATCGAGGCCGACAAGGACGGCGTGATCGAGGCCATCCTGGTGGAAGACGGCGAGCCGGTCGAGTTCGATCAGCCGATGCTGGTCATCGCCTGAGGCCATCGCCTCGACGCTCTCAACTGACACCTCACTACGGGCGGATAACAGATGTTGGACAAGGTACTCATCGCCAATCGCGGCGAGATCGCCCTGCGCGTCCTGCGTGCCTGCAAGGAGCTGGGCATCAGGACCGTGGCGGTCCACTCCAAGGCCGACCGGGAACTGATGCATGTGCGCCTGGCCGATGAAGCGGTATGCATCGGCCCGGCCCCCTCGGCCCAGTCTTACCTCAATATTCCGGCGCTGATCAGCGCCGCCGAGGTCACCGACGCCAGCGCCATTCATCCCGGCTACGGCTTCCTCTCCGAGAACGCCAACTTCGCCGAGCAGGTGGAGCGCTCCGGTTTCACCTTTATCGGGCCGCGGGCCGACACCATTCGCCTGATGGGCGATAAGGTCAGTGCCATCGAGGCGATGAAGAAGGCCGGCGTGCCCACGGTGCCCGGCTCCGACGGCCCCCTGCCGGAGGACGAGGCGGAGCTGCTGGCCATCGCCAAGCGCATCGGTTACCCGGTGATCATCAAGGCCGCCGCCGGCGGCGGCGGTCGCGGCATGCGCGTGGTGCATTCCGAGGCGCACCTGCTCTCCTCGGTGAGCATCACCCAGACCGAGGCCGCCGCGGCCTTCGGCGACGGCACCGTCTATATGGAGAAGTTCCTCGAGGAGCCGCGCCACGTTGAGGTGCAGGTGCTGGCCGACGGCCAGGGCAACGCCATCCACCTCTATGATCGCGACTGCTCCCTGCAGCGCCGCCACCAGAAGGTGCTGGAAGAGGCGCCGGCGCCGGGGCTCGACCCCGAGGCCCGGGCCCAGGTGCTGGAGGCCTGCCGCCAGGCGTGCCTGACCATCAACTACCGGGGCGCCGGCACCTTCGAGTTTCTCTACGAGAAAGGCCAGTTCTTCTTTATCGAGATGAACACCCGGGTCCAGGTGGAGCATCCGGTCACCGAGCAGGTCACCGGGGTGGATATCGTCAAGGAGCAGCTGCGCATCGCCTCCGGGCTGCCGCTGTCGATCCGCCAGGAAGACGTCAAGCTCAACGGCCACGCCTTCGAGTGCCGGATCAATGCCGAGGACTCCCGCACCTTCATGCCCTCGCCGGGCAAGGTGAGCCTCTATCACCCGCCGGGTGGCCTGGGGGTACGCATGGATTCCCACCTCTACACCGGCTATACGGTACCGCCCCACTACGACTCGCTGATCGGCAAGCTGATCACCTGGGGCGAGGACCGCACCGCGGCCCTGACGCGCATGCGCAATGCCCTGGACGAGCTGCTGGTGGAAGGCATCAAGACCAATACCGACCTGCACAAGGACCTGGTCCGCGATACCTATTTCCAGCAGGGTGGGGTCAATATCCACTACCTGGAGAAGAAACTGGGTCTGTAAGCCACGACCCGGTGTCACCGACGGGATGGCCCAGGGCCATCCCGTCGCGCGTTTGGATACCCTGACACGCCTTTTTTCGCAGGAGACGCCACCATGCCCTGGCTACAACTCAAGGCGCGAATCGCCCCGGAGCAGGCCGAGACCCTGGAGGAGCTGCTGCTCGCCGAGGGCGCCTCGGCCATCACCCTGCAGGATGCCCATGACGACCCGGTCTTCGAACCGGAGCGCGGCACTACCCCGCTATGGAACGAGACGGTATTGACCGGCCTCTATGACGACCTGGAGGGCATCGAGGCGATGCTCGAGCGGGTGCGCCAGGCCTGGAGCCTGGAGGTGCCCGACGAGCCCTGCCCCGAGATCGAGTTCGAGCTGCTCGCCGATCGGGACTGGGAACGGGAGTGGATGGATGGCTTCACGCCGCTGAAGATGGGCCAGCGGCTATGGATCGTGCCCAGTTGGCACGAGGCCCCGGAGCCCGAGGCGGTCAACCTGCTGCTCGATCCCGGCCTGGCCTTCGGCACCGGCACCCACCCCACCACGGCGCTGTGCCTGGAGTGGCTGGATGGCCTGGCGGTGGCCGGCGGGCTGGACGCCAAGGCGATACTCGACGTGGGCTGCGGCTCCGGCATCCTGGCCATCGCCGCCCTCAAACTGGGCGCCGACCGCGCCGTGGGCACCGATATCGATCCTCAGGCCCTGCAGGCCAGCCGCGACAATGCCGAGCGCAATGCCATCGCCGAGGCGCGCCTGACGCTCTGCTATCCGGAGCAGCTCGACGAGGGCCCCTTCCCGGTGGTGGTAGCCAATATCCTCGCCGGCCCGCTGGTGGAGCTGGCCCCGACCATCGCCGGCCAGGTCGCCTCCGGGGGACGCCTGGTGCTCTCCGGCATCCTCGCCCAGCAGGCCGACGAGGTGCTCGACGCCTACGCGGCCCAGGGGCTGGCAATGGAACCGCCGGTGGAGCGGGAAGGCTGGGTACGCCTGGAAGGGCGCCGGCCGGCGTAGGTCGGATAAGCGAGCGACAGCGAGCGCATCCGACATGGCATAGGCATAGGCGTCGGGTGCTTTCGCCTGCGGCTCATTTACCCGGCCTACCCCGGCTCGCCGGGTGGGCGCTTTCGCCACGGGAGAATCCGAATTGCCACCTTCACCCGGGGGCGCCGGCTGGGTATCATAGGCCCCCCTTGAAACGAGCCCCGGTTTTCATGCCCATGCCCCCAC
>NZ_BRCY01000029.1:0-40243 GCF_023708045.1 Halomonas sp. NCCP-2165 | reverse complement strand
CCCTGCTGCTGTTCGGACTCAGGGCCTGCACCTCGGTGGGCGCCCCGAGCCTCGGCGCACTCTCCCCGGCCCCCGGCTCCCCCGGTGTCACCTTCCCCCGATCGCTTTGGCAAGGTTGGGATTTCTGGCCCTTCCATCGGGCTGACGGTGGCTCGGTCGCGCTGCCCGACCCGGCGCCTGCGGGCATCGAGGGCGGCCCATCGGCCCCGGCCGTCGTCGGTATCACGCCCACCATCGGCACCCCGGCCCTGCCGTCACCTGATGCCGCCCTCCCCGACGCAGCGCTTCCCGAAACCGGCCTGCCGGCCGTGCCGCCCCCGACTGCCGAGCCTTCGGCCGAGGGGCCGACCGCCGGGGGCATGCCGGCCACGCCCTCGCCGTCGGAAGCCAGTGCGCCGGCCGAGATGCCGTCTCCTACGGAGATGCCGCCGGAGGGCCTGATTCCACCCCCCGATATACCGGAGATGGCGCCGGGCGCCCTGGAGCCGCTGACCCTGCCGCCCGACGCCCCCGACGGCAAGGCCGAGTTTCTCGATGGCAACTGGCGCGGCGCCGGGGTCATGGACAGCCAGAGCGGCCGCCCCCTGCGGGTGAGCTACGCCTTCGATCAGGGAGACGGGGTGATGTATATCCAGCGCGGCGGCAGCACCGGCATGACCTGTGCCGGGCCGGTGTCGGCCGTCATGCAGGACGGCCGGCTGCAGATGGAGGCCCGGGAACGGGCCCGCTGCGAGGATGGCAGCCACTACGAGATGCCCCGTGTGGAGTGCCGGCAGGCCGCCGAAGAAACGGCCGGCTGCGCCGCCAGCTACGACGACGAGTCTTTCCCCATGCAGTTGCGGAAAGCCAGCTAACAGGACGGTTACCCGATCATGTTGCCAGAAATCATCCAGTTCGAAGAGGTGGCCACCCTGGTCAGCCACTCCGGCGTTCAGTTCATGGACTTCGGCCTGACGCTCGATCCGCGCCGGGAGCCCGCGGGCGAATTCAAGTACCTGGCCAATGCCGACAAGATGCCGACCCGCCTGCTGGTCAACCAGGAAAGCGGCGACCTCTTTCATGTCATCGAAAGGGATGGCGCCAGCGACAAGATCGAGACGGTCAGGGAGCCGGACTTCGATGTCCCCATGGCCACCAGCCTCGAGCAGTTGAATGGGGCCTGGCTGCCCATTCCCTTCCTGCGCTTTCGCCCCCCCAGCAAGTTCGACCAGGGGCCCGCCAACTGGGCGCGCCTGCGCCTGGTCGCGCTGGAGGAGCCGGATCTCGACGGCCACACCCACCGCCTGACCCTGGCCTTCGACACCCGCACCCTGCCGCATCGCGACAACACGGCCTACCTCTGTCCCAGCGATGACGATATCAACGCCGGGGCCAACTTCCGCCTGGCCACCATGACCATCGACATGCGCTGGTTCATGGATCAGGCCTGGGTCAAGGAGTGGCTCGAAGAGCTGTTCCGCGATGCCAACCCGGGGCTGGACAGCCAGGAGATGAACGACGCCCTGGAGGAGCGCCTGCCTCAGGCCCACTACCTCAATGTGCTGAGCCTGCTGCACCGGCCCATCAAGGCGGAACACCGCGACCCCAGGCCGCGGGTCGAGATTCCCGACCTCAAGGTGATCGCCCAGGGCGAAGGCGCCATCCCCGTGGACCTGGTGCTGGACGTGGGCAACTCGCGCACCTGCGGCATCCTGATCGAGGATCATGGCCAATCGGGCATGGGCCTGACGCACAACTATGTGCTCGAGCTGCGCGACCTGGTCGACCCGGAGCGGGTGTATCGCGAGCCCTTCGAGAGCCGCGTCGAGTTCTCCCAAACCTTCTTCGGCAAGGACCACCTGTCGGTCAAGAGCGGCCGTCCCGACGCCTTCCTGTGGCCGACCATCGCCCGGGTCGGTGTCGAGGCGGGGCGCCTGGCCGGCCGCCGCCGGGGCACCGAGGGCTCCACGGGCCTCTCCAGCCCCAAGCGCTACCTGTGGGACGAGGAGCTGTATCGTCATGGCTGGCGCTTCAACAGCGCCTATGTGCGGACCGATACCGAACCCCACGCCACCGCCGCGCCCTTCTCGCACCTGATCAACGAGCTGGGCGATGCGCTCTACGCCCTGCCCGAGGAAGCGCAGATGCCGGTCTTCAAGCCGCACTACTCGCGCAGCTCGCTGATGACCTTCATGCTGGCCGAGGTGCTCGCCCAGGCGCTGATGCAGACCAACAGCCCCGCCCAGCGGGTGCGCCAGGGGCACACCAACCGCCCGCGCCAGTTACGCTCGATCACCCTCACGGTCCCCCCCGCCATGCCCCAGGCGGAGCGCAGCCTGCTGGTCTCGCGCCTGGAGCAGACGGTGGCCCTGGTATGGAAGAGCCTGGGCTGGCACGACGATGTGGAAGAGAGCGACCCCTTCACCGCCGGCGCCGACACCCTGCGCGTGCCCATGCCGACGCTGCGGGTGGAGTGGGACGAGGCCTCCTGCGGGCAACTGGTCTACCTCTATACCGAGATCAAGGAGAACTTCGCCGGCCACCCCGAGGAGTTCTTCGATACCCTGGCACGCCCCGGCAAGCCGAACCGGGAGCGCATCAGCCTGGCCACCATCGATATCGGCGGTGGCACCACCGACCTGGTGATCACCGACTACTACCTGGATCGCAACGGCGTCAGCAGCAGCGGCAGCAACGTCTTCGTGGTACCGGAGCAGCGCTTCCGCGACGGCTTCCGGGTCGCCGGCGACGATATCCTCCTCGACGTCATCCAGCTGTTCGTGCTGCCCAGTTTCGAGGCGGCGCTCAAGCGGGCCGGCGTGGCCGCCCCCGAGGCGATGATGTCGCGGCTGTGTGGCCAGGAGGGCGCCAACGCCCAGGAGCAGGTGCTGCGCCAGCAGCTCAACCTGCAGCTCTTCACGCCGCTGGGGCTGGCCCTGCTCGAGGCCTATGAGGCCTTCGATCCCGAGCGGCCCTGTGGCCCCGAGACGCTGACCTACGGCGAGCGCCTGGGCACTCGCGCCGTCAGCGACTCGGTGCGCCGCTACGTGGAAGGGGCCCTGCGCCGCGAGCTGGGCCCGGAGCTGACATTCGATCTGCTCGATATTCCGCTCACCATCGATCTGCTCGACGTGCACCGCGCCTTCCTCAAGGATCGCTTCAATATCTGCAAGACCCTGGCATCGCTGTGCGAAGTGGTCTTCCAGTATCAGTGCGACACCCTGCTGATCACCGGCCGACCGTCGCGCCTGCCCGGCATCCAGGCCTACCTGCGCAAGATGCTGCCGCTGCCCCCGGGCCGCATCCTGCCGCTGCAGGGCTACCGCACCGGCAGCTGGTACCCCTTCCATCGCAACGGCCGCATCGACGACCCCAAGAGCACCGCCTCGGTGGGCGCCATGCTCTGTCTGCTGTGCGCCCAGCGCAACCTCTCCAACTTCTTCTTCCGCGCCGCCGCCCTGCGCCCCTACTCGACCATCCGGCATATCGGCCTGATCGACAACAACAACACCATCCCCGATGCCGACGTGACCTATCGCGATATCGCCACCACCGAGGACGGTACCGCCATCGTGCTGCCGGAGGACGAGAACGGCGACACCCCCGCCATCGAGATGCGCGGCCCGCTGCGCATCGGCTTTCGCCAGCTGGCGGCACAGCGCTGGACGGCCTCGCCGCTCTATGTCCTCGACTTCACCGCCTCGGGGGCCAGGAAGCTCGGCGAGGCGGAAGCCAAGGGGCAGGTGGCACCGGTGCTCAAGGTGCGGCTGAGCGTGGACGAGCGAGCCGGCAAGGGCAGCCTGATCAGCGATCGGCTGAAGGTCGCCAGCGTGGAAACCGACGACGGCGCCAACTTCACGGCCCGAGACCTGAAGCTGCAGCTCAATACCCTTATCGACGCCGGCCTGGGCGATACCAACTACTGGCTGGACAGCGGGAGCGTGAAGCGGACATGAACCAGTTGACACCCGAACAACAGCGACTCAGCGCCGGCTGGCAAGCCTTTCATCGGGGCGCCGGGGCGGCCCTGGAGTGGATCGAGACGGTGCGCGACAGCGCCCCCAGCCTGGACAGCGAGGCCGACCAGTTGAGCCTCGAGTTCTACCGTGGCCGCAACCTGGCTCAGAACCTGGCCCGCGCCGCCACCACGCCCATGACGGTGGGCTTCTTCGGCCTCTCCCAGGCGGGCAAGTCCTACCTGATCTCGGCGCTGGCCGCCGGCGAGAATGGCAAGCTGGAGACGCACTACGGCCCGGCGCGCCTCGACTTTATCGAGCACGTCAACCCGGTCGGCGGCGGCAAGGAAGCCACCGGCCTGGTCACCCGCTTCAGCCGCAGCGCCCGCTCCGGTCCCGCGGAGTTCCCCGTCGAGCTCAAGCTGTTCCGCGAGGTCGAGGTCGCCAAGGTGCTGGCCAATGCCTGGTTCAACGACTTCGACCACGAACGCGAAGACGCCTACGAGATCGACGAAAGCAAGGTGGCGGCCGCGCTGGCCCCTTACGAGGGCGACTACAGCGGGGCGCCGCAGCCGGGCATGACGGCGGAGAGCGTCGTGGAGCTCTGGGACTACCTGCACGCCAGCTTCCCGAAGTCGGTCGCCAAGCTCAATGCCCGCTACTGGCCACGCGTGATCCAGCTGGCCCCGCGCCTCAACGGCCACCAGCGGGCGGAGCTGTTTTCCCTGTTGTGGGGCGAGCAACCCGAGCTGACCCAACTGTATCGCCAGTTGGCCCAGTCGCTGGGCGCCCTGGGGCATGCCTCACGGGTCTATGCGCCGCTGCGCTGCCTGGTGGTTCGCGACGGCGACGGCTTCAGTCAGCGCGACAGCATCATGAACGTGGACATCCTCGAGCGCCTGGGCACCGCCCGGGATCAGCCCCTGGACGTCTGCCCCGTCGAGGGTGACGAGCCCGGCGCCCCGGTCGGCCTGCCGGTGGCGCAACTGGCCGCCCTCACCGCCGAGCTGACCTTCCCGCTGGTGGAACCGACCCGCGACCCGCGCGTCGAGCGAGTCGACCTGCTCGACTTTCCCGGCTACCGCGGCCGCCTCAGCCTGCGCCAGATCGGCGAGCCCGGCAGCCAGGAGGGGCTCTCCCAGCTGCTGCTGCGCGGCAAGGTCGCCTATCTGTTCGAGCGCTACACCGACAGCCAGGAAATGAACGGCCTGGTGGTATGCACCAGCGCCAGCAAGCAGAGCGACGTGACCAGCGTCGGCCCGGTGCTGACCCGCTGGATCGAGAAGACCCAGGGGGAAACCGCCGCCGAGCGGGGCCGTCGCGACCCGGGGCTGATCTGGGCGCTGACCATGTTCGACATGCGCATCACCGGGGCCCTGCAGCAGCCCGACGGCCAGCTCCGCGACGGCTGGGAAGGCCTGATCAAGATGACCATGCTCGAGCGCTTCGGCGGCTACCCCTGGATGCAGGAGTGGGCCCCCGGCCAGGCCTTCGACAACACCTACCTGGTGCGCAAGCCACGCCTGCCGGTGCCCTTCCTGATCAACGAGGACGCACGCGAGGCCGCCATCCGCGAGGATGCCGCGGACGCCCTGGCGCGCATGCAGGCGACCTTCGTGGAGAGCCCCTCGGTACTCAGGCACGTCGGCCAGCCGGCCGATGCCTGGCAGGCCATGCTGACCCTGGACGACGGCGGCATGGCCCGGATCGGCGACTACCTGGGGCGTATCGCCGGGCTCGACTACAAGCTGGGGCGCATCGCCGGCCAGCTCGAGAACACCCGGCGCAGCCTGATCGAGGAGCGCCTGGCCCGCTGGCACTTCGGTGACGCCGATGGCGAGGTCGCCGAGAAACGCGACACCGCGGCCCGCTTCTGGAAGGAGCTGCAGACGCGCCTGCCGTCCCTCGGTGAACTCCACTACCGGCTGGAGCTGCCGGAGGAGACGGTGCGCGACCTCTACCTCAGCGACAGCGAAGACAGCCTGGCCCCCGATGCCGCGGGCGACGAGGCGAGCGCCCCCAGTGATGACGGCGGACTCTACGGCAGCAGCGGCTTCGGCCTGGAAGGCGGCTTCGGCGACCTGCCCTTCGGTGACGGCCCCGGCGAGGCGGCCTCCCCTGCCGCCGAGGCGTCCGGGGCCCCGGTACTGCAGAGCGCCGACCACCGCTTCGCCCGGGCCGTCTATCACGCCTGGGTCGGCCATATGCGCGACCTGCCCCAGCGCCAGGGGCTGCTGCGCATGCTGGGCCTGGAGCGCGAGCTGGTGCAACGGCTGACCGACGAGCTGATCACCGGCGCCAGCCGGCTGCGCGTGCAGGAGCGGCTGTACGAGGCGCTGGTCAAGCGCGTGCAGAGCGGCGCCCGCCGCGACCGCCTGGCGTCGCGTCAGGTCCTGGCCGCCCAGCTGGTGCTGCGCGACTTTATCGCCTGGCTCGGCTTCCACTATCAGCCGATCGAACGGCGCCCGGTCAGCTTCGTCGGCGCCAAGACCCAGCTGTTCGGCTACGAGCGGCACCAGCTGTCGAGTACCGACCATCCCCACCTGCCCGACCAGCCGGTCAACCAGGCCCTGGTCTATCTCGGCGACTGGCTCTCCGCGCTCTGCCTGCTGACCCAGGAGAACGCCGGCCATAGCGGCGGGCGCGAAATCACCATCGAACAGAACGAACGTCTCGGCGAGGTGCTGGAGATGTTTACCGCCAGGGAGACCGCCCATGCGTAAGGTAGAGCTGCGACCGCTGGACACCAATCAGCCCGGCCACGGCCAGCTGGTGATCATCGGCTGGCAGGGGGCCAGCGAGGGCCTGTCGGTGGATATCCAGCGCAATCAGGACGAATACTTCCTGCAGGACGACGGAGAGTGGCGCAGCAATGCCTTCCGCTTCCACCTGCCGACACTGAGCCCCACCGCCGAGGGGCATCTCGCGGCGATGGTCGACCAGCGGCTCGTCGACCCGCTGCTGGAAAACCCCCACGCCACCAACATGGCCAGGTTCTACGGGCCGGACGGCACCCAGGTCGGCATGGCGCGCCTGCGCCTGGGCCAGGGCCTATTGGCGTCGGGCGCCAGCGGTAGCGCCTCGACGCCGGCGGCCAGCGCCGCGCTCACTCCCCCGGCGCCGCCCGAGCCACCCGCCGACGCGCCCGCCCCCGAGCCGGAACCGATACCGGAACCGGTCAGCGAAGCGCCGGCCCCCGAGCCAGAGCCTGAGCCGATCACGCAAGCGCCCGAGCCGGCGCCGACCGGCACCAACAAGCGTGGGTTGTGGATCCTGCTCGCCGTGGTGCTGCTCGCCGCGCTTATCGGCGCCGCCGCCTGGTTCGGCCTCTCCCTAAGCGACCGGGAGGGTGCTCCCGGCGCCGACGACGTCGCCATCGAGGAGCCCCTGGACGAGCCCGAGGCCACACCCGCGGAAGCGTCGCTGCCCGAGGAGCCCACCCCCGACGAGACCAGTGAGGCAAGTACTCTCGAGACACCGGCGCCCGAGGAGCCCGCCCCCATCGAGAGTGCCGCCGTGGCCGCGCCCTGCTCCCTGCAACGCATGGGCGAGGCGGGCGAGCTGACGTTTATCCAGGGGTGTACCGGCGCCGGTAACGAGGGCGGCGATATGCTGGCGGTGATCACCGAGGCCAGGGACAACGGCCACTGCGGTATCGCCCGGCGCCTCTACGCTCACCAGGCCCTGAACGGCGATGCCGCCGCCGCGCTGGCCTATGCCCGCGAGTTCGATCCGGCCGGGCATGCGCCCAGCGCCTGTTTCCCGGAGGCGGACGCGGAAACCGCCCTCTTCTGGTACGAAACCGCCCTCGGGCTCGACCCCGACAACGCCGAGGCCGGTCAGCGCCTCGAGGAGCTGCAGGGATGATGCGACGCCTACGCCTGTTGAGCCTGGCCCTCGGCCTGCCAGTGGCGGCGGCCGCCACGGCGGCAAGCGCCGAGGTCCGCCCGCTGCTCCAGGAGGGCAAGCAGACCCTCCATCAGCGCGTCCTGACCACCCCCGGCTGCCGCCTCAATGATCGGGCCGGCGCCGAGGGTGGCGAGCCGCAGCCGGCCTTTAGCCGCTTCTATGTCTATCAACGCAGCGAACAGGACGGCGAGGAGTGGCTGGAGGTCGGCCCCGACAGCTACGGCACCATCAGCGGTTGGCTGCCGGCCTCCTGCACCGTGGACTGGGAGATGCAGCTGACGCTGGCATTCACCAACCCGGCCAACCGCGACCGCCTGATGTTCTTCGACGACCGCGATGGCCTGATGACGATCTTCGACGACTTCGAGCCCTCCGGCCAGGTCGCCCCGCTGCGTGCCCGGCTGCGCCGGGATGGCGAGGCGCCGGGCATCGTCGCCCAGGAACCGGAGTACTTCGTCGATCTGCACGAGCAGTTCTACCTGCTGCCGATCCTCGAGGGCGAGGAGATCATGACCGAGGCGGGCTTCAGGACCCGCCTGTTGCGGGTCGCCTCGGTCAGCGAGGCCGACGAAGCGCAGGCTCAGGATACCCCGGATGACGTCTCCGCCCAGCTACGCGAATTCAGCGCCGGGGTGGTCTTCGTCATCGACTCCACCGTCTCCATGGGCCCCTATATCGAGCGTACCCGCGAGGCGGTCGAGCGCATCTACCGGCGTATCGAGCAGGAGCGGCTCACCGAGCGCGTCCGCTTCGGCCTGGTCTCCTTTCGCGACAGCGTCGAGCATGCCCCCGGCACCGAGTACGTGACGCGCCTGTACGCCGACCCCAGCGAGGTCGAGGACGGCAACGACTTCATGACCCGGGTGGCCGACCTGAGGGAAGCCCAGGCCTCCACCCTGGGCTGGGAAGAGGATGCCTACGCCGGCGTGATGCAGGCCATCGACCAGGTCGAGTGGAGCAACTTCGGCGCCCGCTATATCGTGCTGATCACCGACGCCAGTGCCGTCGAGGGCAACGGCGAGCGCTCCTCCACCGGGCTCGATGCCGATCAGGTCCGCCTGGAAGCCGCCCGCCAGGGCATCGCCGTCTACACCCTGCACCTCAAGACCCCCGCCGGCGAGCGGCGCGGCGACCACGCGGTGGCCGAGGGACAGTACAGCAACCTCTCCACCTTCGCCGGCACCGGCACCTCGCTCTACTATCCGGTGAATACCGGCGACGTGGCGCTGTTCGGCCAGCGCGTCGACGCCCTGGCGTCGGCCATCACCGACCAGGTGCATGCCGCCTACCTGGGCGAGGAAGCCATCGGCAGCGCCCTGCATGCCGAGGAGGCCGCCCAGGATGATCCCGGGCAGCAACGCCTGCAGAGCGACCTGGAGCTGATCGGCCATGCCATGCGCCTGGCCTACCTGGGCCAGGCCACCGGCAGCCAGGCTCCCCCGGTCTTCGAGGCCTGGATCAGCGACCGCGACCTGATCGCCCAGCATGTCCCGACCACCGAGGTGCGGGTGCTGCTCACCAAGGGCCAGCTAAGCGACCTCAGCGACGTGGTCGGCGAGATCCTCGATGCCGCCAATGCCGGGCTGATCTCCCCCACCGACATGTTCGAGCGCCTGCGCTCGGTGGCCGCCGCCATGGGCGCCGACCCCAACCAGTTACAGCAGCACGAGGGGCAGCGCCTGGGCGAGCTGGGGCTGATGAGCGAATACCTCGAGGACCTGCCCTATCAGAGCGAGGTGCTCAACCTCGACGAGCAGACCTGGCTGAGCTGGGATGGCCTGCAGCAGGAGCGCTTTATCCGTCGCCTGGCCACCAAGCTGCGCCACTACCGCCGCTACAACGAGGACGTGGATCGCTGGGTGGCCCTCGCCGACGGCGCCGACCCCCGCGAGGACGTCTATCCCGTGCCGCTGGAGATGATGCCCTGACCGCCATGCTGTCGCTCGAAGGACTCCATATCAGCCGCGGCCGGGGCGCGGCCGGCCATGAGGTCCGGCTGCCCGAACTGGAGCTGTCCGGCGGCGAGGTACGGGCCGTGGTCGGCCCCAGCGGCTGCGGCAAGAGCACCCTGCTGGAGGCCATCGGCCTGCTGCTGGCCCCCAGGGCCCTGGGGCGCTTTGTCCTGGGGGCCGAGCGCACCGATCTTGCCGCCCTGCTGCGGGGGGGTAACCAGCGGGCGCTGGCCGAGATCCGCGCCCGGGACCTGGGCTTCCTGCTGCAGAGCGGTGGCCTGCTGCCGTTTCTGAGCGTACGCGACAATATCGCCCTGCCCCGCCGCCTGCTGGGATTGCCGCCCCATAGCGAGCGGGTGACCCACGCCTGCGACGTGCTCGGCCTGGCGCCGCTGCTCGACAAGCGCCCGGGGGCGCTGTCCATCGGCGAGCGGCAACGCACCGCCTTCGTGCGCGCCATGGCTCACGAGCCGCGCCTGCTGCTGGCCGACGAGCCCACCGCGGCCCTCGACCCCCGGGCCGGGGAGCGACTCTTCGGGCTGATCGTCTCGCTGGTGCAGGAACTGGAGATGGCCGCTCTGGTGGTCTCCCACGACCTGGCCCTGGTCACCCGCTTCCGGCTGCCCCGGCTGGTCGCCACCCTGACGCCGGGAGGATGTCGCTTTGACCCTGCCGCCTAACGCCATGCCCCGGATGGGTCGTGCCCGGCTGATCCTGCGCCTGGCGCTCCAGGACCTGTGGCACGACCGCTACGTATCGCTGTGCATTGTCGCCGCCCTGGTGGCGGTCATCGCCCCTCTGCTGCTGCTGTTCGGTCTCAAGCATGGGGTCATCAGCCAGCTGCAACGCGAGTTGCTCGACGACCCGCGCAACCTGGAAGTACGCATGCTGACCAGCGGCAGCTATGACGAGGCCTGGCTTAACGAAATACGCGCCCTGCCCGGTGTCGGCTTCGCCATCGGCCAGACCCGCTCGCTGAACACCCAGGCCGATCTGCTGCGCGACCGCCAGCACTTCCTGGAAGGCGTCGAGCTGGTTCCCTCCGCGACCGGCGACCCCCTGCTGGAGGAGGCGGGCGCGGTTCCGCAGGGCGATGGGGTGGTCCTCAGCGAGCCCGCCGCCCGTCGTCTGGGGGTCGCCGTCGGCGACACCCTGACCCTGGCCGCCAGCCGTCGCCTCGATGATCGCCCCGAACGCGGTCGCCTGGAGGTGAGCGTGCTGGGCGTGCTGCCGCCGGCCCGATTCCCGCGCCCCGCGGCCTTTATCGACCTGCCGCTATTGATCGAGCTGGAACGCTTCCGCGATGGCCATCCCAGCCCGCGGCTGGGCGTGGCGCATGGCAATCACCGTGGCGATTACCCGCGGCGCTATGCCCGCGCGCGCATCTTCGCCCGCGATGGCGAGGCCGTGGCCGAGGTGGTCGCGGCACTCGAAGCCCGGCACATCGATACCGCCAGTCGCCTGGCCGAGATCGAGAACCTGCGGGCCATCAACCGCGCGCTGGGGCTGATCTTCGGGGTGATCGCCGCCACCGCGCTGATCGGCTGCCTGGCCTCCATGGCCGGGGCCTTCATGGCCAATATCGATCGCAAGCGCCGCGATTATGCCGTGCTGCGCCTGCTGGGCTTCCAGAAGCCCGAGGTGGCCGCCTATGTGGCCGCCCAGGTCGGCCTGCTGAGCCTGGTCGCCTTCGCCGCCGGGCTGGGGCTGTTCGCGCTCGGCTCCGGCGTCTTCGATCGCGCCCTGGCCAGTAGCCACCTGGCGGCCGGGGTCGTCAGCCATATCACCGTCGTCCACGCCCTGATCGCCCTGAGCCTGACCCTGGCCGTCGCCCTGCTGGTGACCGCCTTGAGCGTCGCCAGGGCCTTCGGCATCCAGCCCGCGGAGAGCCTACGTGAAGCCTGATCGCTACTGCATCGCCCTGGTCGCCGGCCTGAGCCTGGCCACCACCGCTCAGGCCGAGGAGCCCTGGCCCGAGCGGGTCTACAACCCCTCGCCCCTCGAGGACGATGTGATCCTGCCCATGCCCTGCGGCGGCGCCATGGCGTTTCGCCGGGTGCATGTGCCCGTCGACGCCCCCCTGGACGACTTCCCCGTGCGGGTCGGCCAGGACGGCACCGGCTGGGGCTATGTCGAACAGAGTCGTCCGGCCTTTATCTCCGGCAGCTTCGGCGGCGCGGACGCCGGTCCGTCGCGCCACTACCTGCTGGCCAAGTACGAACTGACCGAGCTGCAGTACCAGGCCCTGATGGCCGACGAATGCCCGACGCCCTCCAACCGTCGGCGCCTGCCCAGAGTCGAGCTCAGCTGGTTCGAGGCCATGCGGCTCGGCGACGCCTACAACCTGTGGCTACGCGACCAGGCCCCGGACGCCCTGCCCCGAGAGGATGGCGCCCTGGGCTTCCTGCGCCTGCCCACCGAGGTGGAGTGGGAATTTGCCGCCCGCGGCGGCCTGGAAGTGGGCACCGCCGAGTACCGCGACACCCGCTACCCCATGCCCGAGGGACTCAACGCCCATGAATGGTTCGCCGGGGCCCAATCCTCCAACGGCCGGCTGCAACTGGCGGGCCTGCTGGCCCCCAACCCCCTCGGCCTGCACGACATGCTGGGCAATGCCGCCGAAATGATGTTCGAGCCCTTCCGCCTCAACAAGCTGGACCGCCAGCACGGCCAGGCCGGCGGCTTCGTGGTGCGCGGCGGCAGCTACCTGACCCCCCGCCAAGACCTGCGCAGCGCGCTGCGCGGCGAGGAGCCCTACTACGCGAACGAGGCGCATCACCGCGGCCGCGCCATCGGCCTGCGCCTGGCACTGGTGGCCCCCACCCTGACCTCCCGGGAGCGGATCGCCGCCATCGAGGAGAGCTGGGCGGCGCTGGGCCAGGGCGAGGAGGAGCTCGATGGCTCGCCGGGCACGGTGGCGCAACTCGCCGAACTGGCCTCCGACGTCGAGGACGACGCCCTGCAGGAGCGGCTGCAGTCGCTGGAGCGGCGGCTGCGCGCCAGCAACCAGCGCCAGGAAGAAGCACGCGACCAGGCGATCCGCGCCAGCCTCAACCTCGGCGCCTTCCTGTGCACCAAGCTCGAGGATGACGGCGTCTTCTTCGACTTCCTGGCGGACAACTATCGCCTCAACTGTGAAGGCGAGAACCCGGACGCCAGTTGCGCCATGCGCGAGACACGCCTGGCCGAGCAGGAACGGCGCCTGCAGGGGCTGAGCCGCTACTACGCCAGCAGCCTGGTGGAGTCGGCCACCCTCTACGGCGACGACGCCATTGCCCGGCAGGTCGAGGTCTTCGGCGAGATCCTCTCGCGCAACCCGCAACTGAGCGGGCTCGGCCCCTACCTGCAGACCTACTGGCAGCATCAGCGCCAGTACCTGGAAGACCAGCGCATCACCGCCGAGGCCTGGCTGGAGAGCTGCAAGGCCATGGCGAATTCATAACCATCCACCCATCACGCAAGGGAACCGACCATGACACCGACCCTGCCCGCCCCCTTCAAGCGACTGCTGCTCGGCTCCGCCGTGGCCGGCGCACTGTTCCTGACGGGCTGCGCCAGCACCGGCAGCAGCATGCTGGGCGCCAGCTCCTCCGCCGACCCGCGCCTGACCCAGGGCAATGATGCCGAGTTCTTCAGCAAGTCCGGCCTCCAGGCCTGCGCGGCCGGCGCCGCCGTCGGCATTGCGGCCTGCATGCTCAGCGGTAGCAGTGACCGCACCACCTGCGCCATCGTGGCGGGCATCGGGGCCTGTGGGGTCGCCCTGGGCGCCAACTACTACCTCGACCAGCGCCGCAGCGAATACGCCTCCACCACCGAGCGTCTCGCGGTGATGAGCCAGGACATCCAGGAAGACACCCAGCGAGTCATCGCTCGCACCGACACCGCGCGCCGGGTCATGGCCGACGACCGCGCCCGCATCCAGCGCCTGGAGCAGGAGATCGCCGAGCAGCGCGTCGATCACCAGGCCGCCGAGCGCGAACTCGCCGCCATCGATGACAACATCGATATCCTGCGCCGCGACCTGAACAATATGCGCCGCACCGTGAGCGAGTACGAGGAAGTGGCCCAACTGGAGCGCCAGCAAGCCGGCCCCACCGAGGTCGCCCGGGTCGAACAGGAGATCGAGGTCATGAACCAGCGGGTGCTGGCCCTGCAGCAGGAGGTCGACGACCTCTACACCATGCGTTCCGCGATCACCCTAGGCTAAGGAGAGCCGCATGACACCCCGCCTTCTCATCGCCGTGGGCGGCCTGGCACTACTCGCCGGCTGCGCCACCACGCCCGAGGCCTGCGATCCCTACCAGCGCGACGCCAGCCTGCTCACCAAGCTCTCCTGCGATGCCGGCGGCGGCTACCGGGCGCGTGTCGATGCCGGCGAGCGGCAGGTCGAGCTCGACCGCGAGGAGAACGCCCTGTTCCGCGAGATCCACCGTCAGATCGCCGAACAGCAGCGTGCCACCCGCAACGCGCTGCGCGTCACCCATCGCCAGCATCACGAACTCGAGCGCAACGTTCAGGCGCTGGTCACCCGTCTGCAACGGCGCTCCCAGGAGCGACTGGGACTGCAACACCGGCTCAACGAGCTGGAGCATCAACTGGCCGAGACGCCCGCACCCTCGAGCGGCGAGGCCGATGTCCTGGCCGAGCGTGAGGCGCGTCTCGAGGCGCTCCAGCAGCAGGTCGATCGCCTGCAGCAGAGCCTGGGCTATGGCCCATGATCTCGTTCGACCCCCAGGCCGCCAGGGAGGGCCGCCATGCAGCGCCTCTTGCGCGATGAAGGGTACGCCCTCGTCGACCCCGAGCTACCGCGGCGCCAACAGGCGCTGATCCACCGCCACTGCCCGCCGAGCATCGGCAACCTCTTCGCGCTGCCGCGCAAAGGGCGCGACGGTGGCCTGGAGTGGTGGAGCGAACTGCCCGGCCAGCCATGCCCCGTCACGGCGCTCTCCGCGGCGGAGCAGGCTCGGCTAATGGAGCGGCTGAGTCAGCGCCTGGCGGCGCTGGGCAGCCTGATCGATGAACTGGAGCGGCGTGGTGATCCCGCCGCCCAGGCGCTGCGGGACCTGCCGACCCAAGCCGCCGAGGCAAACCTCTACTCGGTAGGCGGCGACCCGGTAGTGATCCGCTGGGCTTCGCTCAGGGAGATCGCCACGCCGCCCCCGGCGGCTCACCAGGCGACGCCCACCGCGCCACCGCCTCCCCAGGCGCCGGCCCAACGGCGACGCTGGCTGCTGGTGCCCGTGATGCTGCCGGTGCTGCTCGTCGGCATGGCCTTGCTCGGTGTGTGGCTCGCCCTGCACCACTGGGGGCCGATCTCGCTGCCCTGGCCGAGCCGCGCCGACGAGGTAATGCCCATGGCCTGCCGAGGCGACGATGCCCCGCCCCCGCAATTCGTCACCATCTTCGACACCTCCGGCTCGATGAACCTGCATATCGGCGCCTCCCTCGAGGACGAACGCTGGTTTTTCGACATGAGTGACAGGCAGCGCGAACGGTATGCCAAGACGCCCCGGGTACGGCAACTCTTCGCCGGCCCTTCCCGGCTGGAGATCGCCAAGCCGGCCTTTGCCGAGCTGGTGAGGGCCATCGACCCGGAAATCGATATCGGCCTGGTGACCTACCGGGGCTGCATGGCCCCGCGAGTCCACGGCACGTTTGCCGCGGATGAACGGCCACGCCTGATGCAGGGCGTCAACGAGCTGATCGCCAACGATGGCACTCCCCTCGGCGACAGCCTGCGGCGAGCCGCGCAACTGGTCGATGGTCAGGAACGCGACGCCGTGATTCTCGCCTTCGTCGATGGTGCCGATGGCTGCGGCCGAGACCAATGCGCCATCGCGCAGGAGATCGCCCGGCAACAGCCTCGTCTGCGGATCAATGTCATGGACATCTCGAACAGCGGCCAGTCCGACTGCATCGCCGAGGCGACCGGTGGCCGGGTATTCGGCTCACAGGATGCCGATGCCGTGAGCGATATGCTCAAGGATGCCGGCCGGGAGGCATTAAATGCCAGCCACTGCCCCGGATAACTCCCTAAGCATTGTCGAAAAATTCGGACATCTGCATGACATCTACAGCACAGATAATTACCGGAAAGCCATGACAAGAGCTAGCTTTATGGAGGCACGACGTCTCGGCGATTTTGTCAATATACGAGCGACAGGAAAGGGGAGTTGATATAAAAACGCCCTCGACATTTCGGCAATTACAACAATGGAATCGACCATATACCCGGTGTACAATCAAAAAACAACAAGAAAAAGCAATCTCAAAATCATCGAATACGCAGTGAAAAGGGATAAGCATGATGCCCAAAGGGATCTCAATAATTTTCGCCACGGTAGCCATGATCGCCATTTCCGGTTGCTCCAGTAGTGTCCCGAAGTGCGGTGACACAGAGACGACGGACCTGGTCAAGGATATCGCCGACAGGGAGATGGCGAGACAGTATGGGACGGATTTCGCCTCACTCTTCAGCTATTCCGTCGAGTCAGTCAGGACCACCTGGACCGACGAACAGACGGGGGCGCATGAGTGCGCGGCTCAACTGGTCATGTCGGCCAGCAATACCGGTCAGTCGGAAGAAGCGCCCATCACCTATACCGTCGAGGTAACGGATGATGGCGAGGAGTTCTTCGTCAATGTCTATGGGCTGTGATGCCTGACCCCGCCAACAAGGAAGGAAATGTCAAATGAGCACTATCAACGAGCTGAAAGACAACCTGAACACCAAGACCCTGCACCTGGTACTGCTGACCATCGCTACCGGCGGGATCTATCCGCTTTTATGGATCTATAAAAACACCTCGACCATCGAGCGGATCACCAAGAAGAATATCGCCAGTTCAACCTTTATCATCTGGATTGCCGTCTGCGTGGGGCTAGGTAGTGCCCTGGCCGGAAGCGGCGACGTATCCATCGATATGATCGCGGGCCTCTTGACGATTGCCTCTTGGGTGCTCTATATCGTCTGGGCCTTCAAGGCAAGAAAGGCCGTCCAGGAATATGCCCTTCACGAGCATAAAGTCGACCTCAAGACCAACGTCTTCTATACTATTCTGTTTACGCTTTACTACGTCAATTACTGCATCAACGACCTGCCCGAGGCCAAGCGGAAGCAGAATATCCTCGCCGGCAATGACGCCGAGGGCGTCGAAGCCTAACGACAGGGCTTCGACAGGGTTTTGGATAGCCTGACACACCCATTAAGCCCCCTCAACTGGCGGCAGGCCCGGCATATTATCGTGCCGGGCCTGCCCTATTCTTGCCAAATCAATACACGGCTTGCCACCTACCTCGCCAAGGCACCGCCCGCTTACCCATCACTCCCTGGTACTCTCCCCCAACCCCAACTGCCGATGCATGCTCTCCAGGGTGGCCAGCGCCTCCTGCTCGCTGGCATCCGGCTCGAGAATCGCATTCCCCTTGCCCTCCTCGGCACGGCGCAGATCATGGGCGTAGCGCCGGGTGAGGCTCTCGATATTCATGCGGATCGGCAACAGCTGCAGTGACAGGGCCTGACGCTGCTGCCGACGCCGGCTGCGCAGCTCCTCATCGAAGGACTCGCGAATCTGCCGATCCAGGGTCAGGGAGGCATAGGTCTCGATACGCCCCAGCTTGGGCAGGATATGCTCGAGAAAGTGGCGGGCGGTCAGGCTCATGGGGCTCCTCCGACGATAGGGGTAGGACATCACAGTGGAACAATGGCCTCCCCCTGCATATCGGCTATATTGGATAAAGCTTGAGAAAGCCGCTTGGCGACGACATCACCGAAGCACTGCGCGAGCGCCGAGTGGCCGGCTTTTACCACGGCTTACCCGATGACTAAGTGCCGACCTCCGATTCCCCGGTCAGTTCAGGGAAGCCCCTCGCCCCACGGCGTAGTACATGAGTCCCGCCTCCCTGACGAGGAACGGATCATAGAGATTGCGACCATCGACCACCACCGGGCTGCGCAAGGTCTGGCGTAGCCAGTGAAAATCCACGGCGCGAAACTCCTTCCACTCGGTGCAGATCACCAGGGCATCGGCCCCTTCGACCGCCGTCTCCCGGTCCCGGGTCAGCCGCAGGTCCACCCGCTCTCGATACAGTCTCCGGCACTCCTCCATGGCCTTGGGATCGAAGGCCCGCACCCTGGCCCCGGCCTGCCATAGCGACGCCAACAATTCACGGCTGGGAGCCTCGCGCATATCGTCGGTGTTGGGCTTAAAGGCCAGCCCCCAGACGGCGATGGTCTTGTCGGACAACTCGCCATCAAAGGCCTGAGAGAGCTTGTCGAACAGTGTGCGTTTCTGGCGCCGGTTGACCGCAGCCACCGCATCGAGCAACTCCGCCGCATAGCCGACCTCGGAGGCGGTCTTCGCCAGGGCGCTCACGTCCTTGGGGAAACAGGAGCCACCGTAGCCACATCCGGGGTAGATAAAGTGATAGCCGATACGCGGATCGGAACCGATGCCCCGGCGCACCTCCTCCACATCGGCACCCAAGCGCTCGGCCAGATTCGCCATTTCGTTGATAAAGCTGATCTTGGTGGCCAGCATGGCATTGGCGGCATACTTGGTCAGCTCCGCCGAACGCACGCTCATGAATACCAGTTTCTCTTGCAGGCGGATATAGGGGGCGTAACACTCACGCATCAGCGATCGGACGCGCTCGCTCTCGGTACCCACGATAATTCGCGCCGCATGGTTGAAGTCCTCGATGGCCGAGCCTTCCTTGAGGAACTCCGGGTTGGAGCACACCTCGAAAGGAACCTCCACGCCGCGCTCGGCCAGCACCTCGGCCACCCGCGCTCGTACCTTTTCGGCGGTACCCACCGGCACCGTAGACTTGTTGACGATAACCCTGAAGTCATTCATATCCCGGCCGATGCTCTCGGCCACCGCCAGCACATACTGCAGGTCGGCGCTACCATCCTCGTCCGGTGGCGTACCCACGGCGATAAACTGTAGGGTACCGAAGGCCACCGCCTCGGCGGCCTCGGTGGTGAAGTGCAGCCGTCCCGCCGCCAGGTTACGACGCACCAGCTCGCTCAGACCCGGCTCGTAGATGGGCATCTCCCCACGGCGGAGCCGGGCAATCTTGCCGACATCCACATCCATGCACATCACATGGTGCCCCACGTCGGCCAGGCAGCAGGCGGTAACCAGTCCTACATAGCCGCTGCCGAAGATAGTGATTTTCATCCGTCTTCCCTGCTTACTTTCAGCTCAGCGTATACCGGCGTAAAACGCCCTTTGGGGCTTAGGTTTCCCAAACGAATGGAATCTTCTCCCTCATCGGAATTAAATGAGAAGCCATCCAACTTCTGACACCATTTCGCCATACGAAAAGATGATTACCCATTTTGGGCTTTAGCACGCCAGAAGCATGGGAACACAGGTCTGTGTCTAAAGAATTATCACTGCCGGTGTCAAGCACTGAGTTAGCGTTAAATGCTATCCCCCCCATCCCTGCCACTGGATGTCAGAGCCAAGACCCTGGATACTCCCTTCTTCACTTTCTCAGCTCCACCTAGACTATAGTCAACAGCCTTCTCTGGCACTCTCACCAGATCAGACTCATCGATCTCACCGATCCTAAACAACAGCCCTGTTGAAAACTCCTTCTCGACATCACCAATATAGTCAGAACAATAAACCGAGGGGATTCCGAAGTTCAGCGCATCAAGAGCGCAAGTTGACGAATAGGTAACATGCACACTTGTTCGGGAAAGAGAATCATTTATTGCAACCTTTCTAGAATCTTCAACTTTTGATTTAACACCCAGCTTTTTCAATTCCCTCTGTATTCCCATTGCCTCATCAAAGTGAAGGGGATGAGGCCTGATAACCACCTTGCTTTCTTTTATATTATACAATTCCCTTATTTCATCATAGGGAACAGGAATAGCTTTTGACTTCGGCTGGTGTGTATAAAGTATTCTTAGCCTATTACCTTCACGACCTCGCAAAAACGCGCCATCCCCAGAGTCACCAGATCCTGAGAAGACAGGGTTACCACCCTCCACAATATGGGAGAATGCATTAATAAAACTATCCTTTTCCAGCATTCTGGTTGCCATCGCACTCCAAGTCCAAAAAATATCCGGTAACAACGGACTACTCACCTCCCCTTCTCTAAACCTGGAATAAGCAAGGTGCTTAAATCCATTGATACCATGCTGCACGTCAATTACCGTTATACCCAGCATTTTACAAGCAAGAATAATTGGGAAGTAATTTAATCCATAATAAACACGAAATATTACAGCATCAACACCAGCGCGCGCTAAGGATTCATAATATCTTGAAACCATACCATTAAAAAAACAAAACCTTCCAACCAGATAGTCGCGAATATTTAATCCGCACATATTCAGCAAGCTTGAATCAAAAAAACCGATCTCTTCCTCTTGCTTGTTACTCAGGACTTTTTTCATCTTCGGCTCCATCAATTCTAGCTTGACGACAGAGACCCCCTTACCTTCAAACTCTTTCAGAACATTCCCCAGAAACCCCTCATCATAGAAGTATCCAACCTTGGATATCTTTCTTTTTTCAGGAAAAGCGTCAGGAGCCACACCTGAAAGCCTCGGCTTACGAACTTCAGGCTGATCAGCACTTCTCTTGGCCTCCTGTAGGCAAAAATGAAAGGCCTCACGAATCAAGGGCGAATAGGTCAACTGTACCCCTGCATCGAGACTGGAGACGATACGATCATAAATATCAAACTTTTCATTAGCCAGCATAGAAGCAGCCACCCTTAAGTCATTTCCCAATCAGTTCCAGTAGATTATCGTCCCGCCCCAAGAAGCCAGCTCCCTTCAAGAATTTTTCCTCAGATGCAGTAACAGGAGGCTCAGCATCAATAAAGGACGAAAAAAAACCCTGAGCTTCAAGAAACTCTACGGCCCGCTGCGGTTCAGCTGAGCTGATCATCTCAAAGGCCATATCATGCGCCTCGAATGCCTTGCTTAGCAAAAATGCAAGTTTCATCTTATGATCATCACTCAAGGCTGCCATGCGCTCATGGCTAGGCAACAGTAGCACGTCGGCACTTTCCTGCTCGGCGCCATACTGCACGGGCGCGTTCAGCTTTTCCGGAAGGTGACTGTGGTAGCCAATATTGTGGAAGCGATAGAAGCGAAAACCGTGGCGGCTAGCCCAGTGTTGCACCTCCGCCAGGCTAGTCTGGTGGTGATGGGTCGGCTGAAAAGCGATACGAACCTGGATCAGCAGGGTATCCTTGAGCGCTTGCTCGCCATGTTCCAGTACCGCCATGGCATCGCTCAACTCATCGAGAATCAGCCAGTCGAGACTTTCCAACCCATCAATGGAGTCAAGTGCTACGGTGTTGATAGGCAACTCGGCTATTTGCTTAGCGCCTAACTGGTGGCGTTGAGGTAACTTGTCTGCAGTCAATGGCGCGAGTGTACCGGTCATCTCCGGAGCTACACAGGCGTATAGCGTCGATTCTTTTCCATCGCCAAGCAGGGCATGCTGGAAAACTTGAATATCCTGACGGCCCTCATACTTCTGAATATCAGTTATTTCGCTGGCGGGATCAAACGCGACAATGCCAAATGCACCAGTCTCAACCAGTTTGATGGCCTGCCCACTCTTGAGCAAACTGGCGCGGTTGTCGAGCACTGTCACCCTGCCCTTGACCTGCCAAGTGAAGTTGCCGTTTGGTACCAGCGCTTGTGACCCGCAGCCCAGGTGGCTGCTAAACAGTTGTTGCAGGGAACGATCCACCTTGAACTCAGGTTTGGTGGCCCGGCTGGCCAACCTCTGGCGATGACGTTTCTTCTGACTGATGGTGAAGTCTTTGTTGCCGGCACGCAACCGTGCCAGAGGCGTCAGGGCAGCGAGCAGGCGTTCGGTAGCGCGATCGATATGATGCTTCTTTTCGCCCACCCGCCGGGCCTTTTCCACGTAGTCCTGATACTGTACCTGGTCATCAAAGAGTGTCACTACGGCATCGAATAGCGGTTGCAGCTCTGCATCACTGAGCAGATGCTGGTAGGGTTCTTGGTAACAGGCCTCGGGGAGGTCGAAAGCAATGCCAGCATCACCGATCATCTCGGGCATACCGCCACGATTAGTGATCAGCGCAGGGATACCATTGAGCATGGCTTCGGCCAGTACGCGGCCGGAGCTTTCCCACCACAGGCTGGGCGCGATCAGCACCCGGGCTCGGCTGTAAGGAGAACGCATATCGCTGGTATTAGGCGTGATCACCACATTGTTCAGCTCATTGCGGCGCCGACCCATGCGTTGGGTGGTGTCTCGTAGTACCGCCGACCAGTCGGCCCGTGCCTCTACCACTTCGAGCTCGATATCGGGCCGCTCGCGCTCCAGCTTTTCCGCTAGTTGCACGAACACGCTGGCGCCCTTCTGCCAACTGGGGTTGACAAACAACAGGCGTTTTCGCTCATGGTTTTCAGCTATGAAGTGTTCAGGGTCGATGAACTTACCCACCGGCTTGGCGGCGAAGCCTGTCGCTTTGCGGTACATATCTGCCGTGGCCTGACTATCGGTGAGGATCAGATCCACGTCGCGGCACCAGCGCGGAGACTTGTAGTTACCGTTGGCCAGGTAGAAGGCCACGGGAATGCCACGGTCGCGTGCTTCGTCGGCAATCAACATATCCAGGGTCTGGCCACCGTAGAACCACACGACATCTGGCTTGAATGAATCCAACAGATAGAGGTACTGACCGTACCAGGCACCCTCTTCATGAGTGGTGAAGTGGTTACGGTTGTGGCTGCCGCTCACTACCAGCTGGTGAGTCAGCGGGCCATCCTTGGCCTCGATCACCTGATGCAGGTGGGAGTCAAGATACGGGAACTGCTCCGAGAGCCTCCCCATGCCCTTGGGGTCATCGAACACGGTAGCGCCCAACACCTGGACCTCATAGCCACGTGCCACCAGTTGCAGCAGCATCTGGCGTACCGTCATGCTGGCGCCGCTTGAGGTATCCAGCAGGCAGAAAGGGTTGGCCCAGAGCAGGCGAGGCTTGCGCTGCTGGGCTACGGTAACGGAGGTTTTCTTGGCCATAAGGCAGCTCACACGAAAAAACGGTAGTGTGCCCAGCCTACTGCATCACAGCCATCCCCAAAGGAGGGAATGAGCCGACATTTGGGCGGTTTTTCTCGCGATCCCCCCATGCACAAAAACGGGGCCTCCCGGCCCCGTCGCTACATACGGCTTCAATTCTTTCGGCCAGACGATCAGCCCAGCAGCGAGAGCACGGACTGCGGCGTCTGGTTGGCCTGAGCCAGCATGGAGGTACCCGCCTGCTGCAGGATATTGGCGCGGGTCATATTCGACACTTCCACCGCGTAGTCGGCATCCTCGATCCGCGAACGGGCTTCGGAAAGGTTGGTGGAAGTCGTTGCCAGGTTATCGATCACCGAGTCGAAGCGGTTCAGCGTGGCGCCCAAGGTTGCCCGGTTGGTATCCAGGGTCTCAATGGCTGTATCAACATTATCAATGAGAGTTTGATACTCGGTAGAGCCACCACCAGAAATTGCAGCGGCAGAACCACTAATACCAAGTGTGGCGGTTGTGGCATCGAGAGTCACCACATCAATAACGTCTTCAGCATTCGTGTTAGCGCCAACCTGAATACTCAGGGTGCCACCACTTCCATTAAGAAGCTCGAGGCCATTAAAGTTTGCACTACCGGCGACCCTATCAATTTCTGCAACACGCTGAGAAATCTCGGTCTCAATTGAAGCTCGATCTTCAGCAGTGTTGGTATCGCTAGCGCCCTGAACCGCCAGCTCGCGGATGCGCTGCAGGTTGTTATTGATCTGGTCCAGGCCACCCTCCATGGTCTGCACCAGAGAGATGCCATCACTGGCGTTGCGGCTGGCCTGGTTCATGCCAGTGATCTGGGCAGTCATCTTGTTGGCGATGGCCTGACCCGCGGCATCGTCCTTGGCGCTGTTGATGCGCAGACCGGAGGAGAGGCGCTCCTGGGCAGCTTGCAGGGCGGACTGGGACTTGTTCAGGTTGTTCTGACCGATCAGGGCAGTGATGTTGGTATTGATCACGGACATGGTGATTTCCTTCTTGCGTTGAGGGCTCCATTGGCCGCCCCGAGCCATGCATCGGTGGGGCCTGCCGCAACGGCGCCGTTGGCCGTTACCCTAATTAACGGCCAACGCCGACGGGACTTTAGGGCCGGAGTGAATTTTTTTCTGCCAAGGGCCCTAGGCTTATTCTCTCCGCCCACTTCGGCTGGCCATCACCGCCCGGAAGGCCCGAGTGGTAGCTCCGATGGTGGCCTGAATCGAGCGACACAAGGGGCGGGCGCGCTATAGCGACGATCACAAACACCACGGGCCCGATAGCTATCGGGCCCGTAGGCTGCGGGAAGGCAAGTGGTCGTGGATTACTGCTTTGATTGGGCATTCAACATATCGAACTGCTGGCCGAGGTAGGCGCTCATGGAGTTCATCCGGGCGATCATCGAGTCGAGCTGACCGAACTGCTTGCGATAACGCTCCACGGTACGCTCGACACTCTCCTCTGTTCTCAGGTAACGCTCATCGAGGCGTTCCACTCGGCCTTCCGAACCGTCGATGGAGCGCTTTAGGATACCTTCGCTATCCAACACCTGATCCAGCGTCGCCCCCAGGCGCCCGGCCATACCGGCCTCCTCGCTATCACCGGCGAAGAAGTCGGCCAGCCCCTGGGGGTTGGTCGCAATCACCTCGTCGAGCTTGGCCTCGTCGAGGTCCAGGCGCCCCGTCTCCGTCAGCGAGATGCCCAACTGCGAGAAGAGCTCGATATCGCCACCAACCACCAGGTCGCCGAGATCACCGCTAAGCCGCGACTGGATATTGCGCACGGTACGATCCCCTACCAACTCGCCGGCGGTCTCGGCATCGCCGGTCACCGCGGTCATGCGCCCGATGGTGGACTTCATCTCGTTATAGGCGGAGACGAACTCTTGGACGGCCTCCTTGAGGGCCCCGCTGTCCTGCTCGATCACCACCGTGGCGGTCTTGCCTTCGGCGCTAGCATCCAGCTCGAGGGTGATGCCCTGAATGGCCCCCTCCACGGTGTTGGAAGCGCTGGTAATGGCGATGCCATTGATCGTCAGGGAGGCGTCTTGCCCGGCTATCCGAGTACCGGCGTCTTCCGCCAGGGCGGTATTGCCAAAGGTCATGTTCTTGATGCCGGCATCGAAGCCCGACTCGGTAGAGTTGAGAACCAGCCGGTAGCCGTTCGCACTGCCGTCATTGATGATCGACGCACTCACTCCGGCATCCGGGTCGGCATTGATCGCATCGCGCACCTGGTCGAGGGACCAGCCCTCCTCGAGGGCGATATCGACGTCGGCCTTGCCCTCGAAACTCAGCGTCAAGGTGTCTCCTCCAGCACCTACCAGCGGATCACCGCTGTTGGCCACACCCTGAGACGCCAGGCTCCCGGTCTTGGCGACCTGGGTCACGCTGACCTCATAGCGTCCGGCCACTGCATCTTCTCCGGCGATGGCATTGACGCCGTCGCCGGATACCTCGCTGGTCATGCTCTGATAGAAGGAGGCATCGTTCAGCTTGCTGACCGCGTCCTGGAACTTATCCAGGCCGGTTTGCAGGCGCCCATAAGCGGAGATCTTGGCCTGTTCCTGGGTGCGCTGGTCGACGATCGGCTGCAGCTTCTGGCGTTCGGCCGAGCGTAGCTGATCCAGCAAGCCATTCAGGTCGAGCCCCGACCCGACTCCAAGGGCTGAAATGGCTGGCATGATATGACTCCCTTAGGTAGAAAATAGGTTCTTGCCCTTACTATCGGCCGGCGCCGGGAGAACTTTAGGAAGAATTTCCTAGCAAGCAAACCAAGGCGCCTGATGGCGCCAATCGCCGAGGCGACAGACATCGCGCGCTGAAGCGTGCTCCTACAAAACCCCAGTGGCTCGACGGTGCTTGTGGGAACTCGGCTAGGCCGAGTAATGGGAGGGAGTTAGGCTCAATGCTGCTCGTCACGACGCAGTCTTGCCACGGCCTCGGCTTCCAGCCCCAGGATCTCGGCGATCATCTCGTCGCTCATCTCGGTGCGCTTGATCATCTTGAGGGCCGCTTCCCGCTGCGTCTCCTGGCGACCCTCCTGGCGGCCTTCCTGGCGGCCTTCCTGGCGGCCTTCCTGGCGGCCTTCCTGGCGGCCTTCCTGGCGGCCTTCCTGGAGACCTTCCTGGCGACCCTTTTCTTCCCAGCGCTCCGGCCATTTCTTGATACGCTCGGCCAACATGTCGTGTACCTCGTGAAGCTCTTGCAACTCGTTGAATTCCGGGAGCTCGACGCCCGGCGCCCAGCCACAAAACCGGATGATTTGATGGTGGTGTGGGAACTCGGCTATGCCGAGTGATGGGCCAGTGAAACCGAGGCGCCTGGCGGCGCCAATCGCTCGGAATCCGAGCTCCCACAAAACCTGTGGCTCAGCGAAGGCCTTGTGGGAACTCGACTGTGCCGAGTGATGGCCCCGGAAAACCGAGCTCCCACAAAACTTCAGTGGCTTGACGGTGCTTGTGGGAACTCGGCTAGGCCGAGTGATGAGAGGGAGTTAGGCTCAATGCTGCTCGTCACGACGCAGCCTTGCCACGGCCTCGGCTTCCAGCCCCAGGATCTCGGCAATCATCTCGTCGCTCATCTCGGTGCGCTTGATCATCTTGAGGGCCGCTTCCCGCTGCGTCTCCTGGCGACCCTCCTGGCGACCCTCCTGGCGACCCTCCTGGCGGCCTTCCTGGCGGCCTTCCTGGCGGCCTTCCTGGAGACCTTCCTGGCGACCCTTTTCTTCCCAGCGCTCCGGCCATTTCTTGATACGCTCGGCCAACATGTCGTGTACCTCGTGAAGCTCTTGCAACTCGTTGAATTCCGGGAGCTCGACGCCCGGCGCCCTTCCTGGCAGCAGGACTCGCCGCATCCAGACCACGAAGGCACGGCGCAACCCTGTCTGCTCCGGCGACTCGAGCCATTCGACCAAGGTGCCCAGTACCTGCAACAGGTCCTGTTCGTCGCGATTATGTTCCAGGCGGAACAGGGCCGCCACCACATTACGCTCGCTATCGGACCAGTCGGGGGCATTGACGATGGCACCCTCATCCAGCAACAGATAGCTTAGCTCGGGGCAGTAGCGCTCCAGTCCGCCCGGGACTCGCTCCACCAGGTCGGAGATATTTTCGGCCGCCTGCCAACGCTCCTCGCCATTGTAGAGCACCACCGGCAGGACCGGAGGCAGCTTGCCGCCGGGGGTCAGGGCCTTCTGGCGAATCAGGTCCTGATAGAGCAGGCCAAGGTAGGTCATGATACGCACGGCCATATACTTGTCGACGCGGCTCTGGAACTCCAGCAGCAAGTAGACATAGAGCCAGTCGTCACCCCAGCGCACGCGCCAGATGATGTCGTCCTCGCGGTCCCGAAGCTCATCGGTGACATAGGAGCCGCTTATTTTCGGTTCAACGCATTCTGGCGTGAACACCATGGTGGGATCTCGGTTAAAGCCAATTCCTGTCTTTGCACAAGGCCGCCGGGGTAGTAGGAGCCTGCTTCAGCAGGCGATGGGGAAGCAGGTGTAAATCGGCCAAGCCGGCCAAAATCGCCGGCTAAAGCCTGCTCCTACAATGGCTTGCTGGAGATCGACCATGTCGTGGCTTCACGCTGATCTGCGAAGAACCTTATTTTCTGCAACGTCGAGAAGTCGAGCCGCTCGACCCAGGCTTCCTTGACGAAGCCTTGCAGCAGGTCCTTGACCATCTGCGGATGGCTGAATAGCAACTTGTAGCTGTTGTCATGGTGGTTGGCCATGGCTCTCTCCGATCACCTCCGGCCGATGCAGTCTACCATGCCACCCGGAGTACCTGGCGGCGCCCCCACAACAGCCGACTGGCTCGGCAGTGGCCTTGTGGGAACCCGGCTAGGCCGAGTGATTAGCCGGGAAGACCAAGGCGCCTGATGGCGCCAATCGCCGGGGCGACAGACATCGCGCGCTAAAGCGTGCTCCTACAAAACCCCAGTGGCTCGACGGTGGCCTGTGGGAACCCAGTGGGGTGGCCGAATCAGCCCAGCTGCTGCCACTCCACCCGCCCCGGCCAGGTGGCCAGCCAGGCGGGCACTTGCTCCGGTGGCATGGGGCGGGCGATGCCGTATCCCTGGGCCTGTAGACAGCCCAGCCCGGCCAGGGCCCTGGCATGCTCCAGGGTCTCCACTCCCTCGGCGAGCATGGGTCGGCCGAAGCGCTTGGCCATGTAGATCACACTCTCGACGATGGCCATGTCGTTGCCATCCACCAGCATGTCGCGCACGAAGCTCTGGTCGATCTTGATCAGGTCCACCGGTAGCTGGCGCAGGTAGGTGAGCGAGGAGAAGCCGGTGCCGAAGTCGTCGATGGCGGTGGCGATACCCAGTGACTTGCAGCGATGAATCGCCTTCAGGGCGGCCTGGATATCATGCATGGCGGCACTCTCCAGCACCTCCAGCTTGAGCCGCTGCGGAGCTACCCGCGGATGGTGCGCCAGCAGCTGCTCCAGGCATGCCATGAAGTCCGCCTGCAGTAGGTGCACCGGGCTGATATTGACGCTGACCGGAAGCTCGATATCCGCCGCCTGCCACTCCCCCAACTGGCTCAGGGCACGGTGAATCACCCACTCGCCCAGGGCCGCCGCCAGGGGCGTTCCCTCCACCACCGGCAGGAACTCCCCCGGCGCCAGCAGGCCCCGCTCGGGATGCTGCCAGCGCACCAGGGCCTCCAGGCCGGTGACCCGGCCGCTGCCCATGTCCACCTGGGGCTGGTAGTAGAGGCACAGCTCGTCGTTGTCGATGGCCCGGGCGAAGCGCTCGCGCTGGGCCTGGCGCGCCTGCAGCTGGCGATCATGACCGGGATCGAAGCGGTGGTAGGTGTTACGGCCGCGCTGCTTGGCCCGATACATGGCCTGGGTGGCATGGCGCAGCAGGACATCGCCCTCCTGCTCGTCATCGGGGTAGAGGGTCACGCCGATGCTGGCGGTCAGGCGCAGCGACTGGCCATCCAGCAGTAGCGGCTGACGAATCGCCGTCAGCAGCCGCTCCAGGAAGGCCTCGTCGGGCTGGCGATGCAGCAGCAGCACGAACTCGTCGCCGCCGATACGCGCCAGCACCTCGTCGCCGGCCAGCAGCTGGCTGACCCGCCGGGCGAAGCTGGCCAGCAGCCGATCGCCGGCCAGCTCCCCTAACTGGTCATTGAGACGCTTGAAGTGATCGATATCCAGGCAACACACCGCCAGCGTATCGCCGCCCCCCTGGGCATGGGCGATGGCGTCCTGCAACAGCTGCGTCAGCAGCTTGAGGTTAGGCAACCCGGTCAGCGCATCGAAGTAGGCCTCGCGACTGGCGCGCCGGCGGGGCTCGCTCAGGGCACGATCCAGGGCGGTCAGGGTCACCACATGGTGGGAGGGGCTTCCGGCCGCATCGCACACCCGACGGAAGGAGAACAATACCGGCCGCGTCTCGCCCTGGGCATCGCATAGCTGCATCTCCAGGCGCCCCTGCTCTTGCTGAAGCAGCAGTTGCCAGTCCGCCAGGCACTGGGAGGCACCCTGCCGAGGCGCCACGATGGCCTCCGGCGAGGCGCCTCGCAGGGTGGCGCCGCCGTGACCTACCAAGGCTTCCAGGGCGGGATTCACCGCCAGGATGCGCTGCTCGGCATCGGTGATCAGCATCGCCTCGCTGGCGTCGTAAAACGCCTGCTCGGCCTGGGGCAGGGGCACGCGCCGTGCGCCGTGACGACGCTTGTCCGGCCCGACGCTCGGGCCCGTTTTCCGCTCCGGCACCAGCCCTTGAGAAGGACACATACTCGGGCTCCTTAGCCGGTCATTCTGTGCTTGTTATATTAGAATTCAACACTAAATCGATCGCCTTGGCCATCCATCACCACCCGGTTCCGCCCCCCTTCCTTGGCCCGATAGAGGGCCGCATCGGCCCGCTGCAGCAATGCGGCTCCCGAGTCGCCGCGGCGATAGCGGCTTCCCCCCAGGCTGATGGTCACCTCGAGTCCCGCGAAACGGGCACTCGCCACCGTCTGGCGCAGCCGTTCGGCGATCACCCTGGCGCCCGGGACATCGGTGCCCGGCAGCAGTAGGGTGAACTCCTCGCCGCCCCAGCGTGCCAACAGGTCGCTGGAACGCAGGCAGGCCTGCACTCGACGCGCCAACGCCTGGAGGACGGCATCGCCACGCTCATGACCATAGCGGTCGTTGACCGCCTTGAAA
This sequence comes from Halomonas sp. NCCP-2165, assembly GCF_023708045.1. Taxonomy (NCBI): domain Bacteria; kingdom Pseudomonadati; phylum Pseudomonadota; class Gammaproteobacteria; order Oceanospirillales; family Halomonadaceae; genus Halomonas; species Halomonas sp. NCCP-2165. Next base: position 10,215 of record NZ_BRCY01000029.1, on the reverse strand, counting down.
TGGTCGATATCGAAGATCAGCAGCGACAGCGGCCGGTCGAGGCACCGTGCCTCGGCCAGGGCCTCCGCCAGGGCGTCATCGAAGCCGCGGCGGTTGAGCACCCCGGTGAGATGATCCCGGGTCGCTTGCTGGGCCAGCTCGCGCTCCATGCGCTTGCGCTCGCTGATGTTATGGAATACCGCCACGAAATTGCGGATCTCGCCGTTATCGTCGCGCACCGCGGTGATCGATTGCCAGAGCGGGTAGACCTCCCCGGCCTTGTTGCGATTCCAGATCTCCCCCTGCCAGTGGCCGGTACTCAATACCGCCTCCCACAGCGCCGCATAGAAGGCGTCGTCGTGACGCCCCGACTTGAAGAGCCGCGGCGTCTCGCCGACCACTTCCTCGGCGCGGTAGCCGGTGATGGCGGTAAAGGCCGCATTGACCCGCTCGATGCGCATCTCGGCATCGGTGATCAGGGTCGCCTGGCCGGTCTCGAAGGCGGTGGCCAGCAGGCGCAGCTCGCTCTCGTGGCGCTTGCGCTGGGTGATGTCCTCCTTGACCACCACATAGCGCACCGCACCGCTGACTTCATCGCGCACCGGGGTGATGATCTCCGCCTCCCAGTAGAGCTCGCCGCTCTTCTTGCGGTTGAGCAGTTCGCCGCGCCACACCTCGCCGGCCTCGAGGGTACGCCACAGCGACTGGTAGACCGCCAGCGGGGTATGCCCCGACTTGATCAGCGCCGGCGTCTGGCCCAGCAACTCGTCCCGGCGGTAGCCGGTGACCGCGATAAAGCGCCGATTGACGAATTCGAAGCGCCCCTCGGCGTCGGTGATCGCCGTGGCCACCGGGCTCTGCTCGATGGCCACGGCCAGCAGGCGGCAGTCGACACCGGTGGTCGCGAACGGGTCGAGCCGGTCGCTTGGCGGGCACTCCAATCCCCGAATAGGCTCCTGCATCTGCTGAAAACTCCCTAGTTGTTATTGTGCCGGGCTCCAGGACACGATCCATCCTAAGCGCAGATCGCTCGCTTGGGGCGGATACCGCCTATCAGCGGCCAGCCCTCCTGGACAAGGTCTTCCCTGGGTCGAGGAAACATTCGAAATAACGAAAGTAGGCGAGTTATCGCCGATGCGGGTTGATGCAGATCAACAAAGGGGGAATGCGCTTATCGCGGGGTGACGGGGGCTCGGCTCCGCCGGCATCCGCGCTTGCATATTGGAAGGGCCAGCCTCGACGGGTCACGACGGCTTATAAGTGAACGATCACTTCCACCCGGCGGTTGGCGGCGCGGCCCTCGGCGCTGGCGTTATCGGCCAGGGGGCGGGTCGCCCCGTAGCCGACGGCGCGCAGCCGCGAGGTCGCGACGCCGGCGCCCTCCAGCTGGCGCAGGATGGCGATGGCCCGGGCCGAGGAGAGCTCCCAGTTGGAGGGGAAGCGGTCGGTGAAGATGGGCCGGTCGTCGGAGTGTCCCTCCACCGAGACGGTGCCCTCGTAGCGCTGGATGATCGCCACCAGGCGCGCGATCAGCTCGCGCCCGGCCTCGCTCAGCTCGGCGGTGGCGCTGTCGAAGAGCAGCCGATCCTGAATGCGCAGGTTGAGCCCCTCCGCCACCGGCGAGATCTCCACCCCCTCCAGGCTGGGCAGCGCGCGGGCCTCGTCGAGGCGAGCGCTCACTCCGGCCTGGAGCCCCTCGGCGGCGGCCAGGGCCTCGGCATCGAGGCGCCGGGTATTGCTCGGCGCCCGCTCGGTGACCACCAGGGTCAGGTCGTCCCAGGCCTCGGGGTCGAGCTCCTCGTGGAGGGCCAGGGCCGGCCGCGCCGGCGCCGCCTGCGGCATGGCGAAGGGCACGCTGGCCACCACCAGGGCCGGCGCCGGCGCGGCGGGACGCGGCGGCGTCCAGTCGATGGGCCGCGGTAGGTCGAGAGGATCCCGGCCGTGCGGGCGCGGCGGCGCCGGCACCCGCGGCCCCGCGGCCACCTCCAGCGCCGCCGCCAGGGCGAAGAAGGAGAGCTCGGCGGGCGGCGCGCCGCCCTCGGCGGGACTGGCCTCGGCGGGACCGCGCCACACTGAGGCCAGCGACAGCAGCAGCGCGAACAGCGCCACCAGCAGCGTCATCATGTCGATATAGCTGAGCATCCAGCCCGCCTGCCCCTCCTCGGGCTCGAGCTCCTCGAAGAGGGCGTCGTGACGATGGCGATCCCTAGCCGGCATGGGAGGCCCCGCGCTCGTCGTCGGTCGCGGCGGCCGCCCGCCGGCGCAGCCGCCAGCGGGGCGCCGGGGCATCGCCCTCCTGCCCCCGGCCGTCGCGCAGTTCGTCGTGGTGATGGGCGATAAAGGAATTGAGACTCTCCTCGATCACCGAGGGCAGGCGGCGCCGCGACATCAGCGAGATCCCCTCGAGGATCATGTTCATGGCGATCAGGCGCTGCTCGGTGCGCCGCTCCAGCTTGACGGCGATGGGCTTCAGCACCAGGTTGGCCAGCACGATGCCGTAGAAGGTGGTCAGCAGGGCCACCGCCATGCGCTCGCCGATCACCGTCAGCTCGCCGGCCTCGATCACCCCCAGCATGTTCACCAGTCCCACCAGGGTGCCGATCATGCCGAAGGCCGGGGCATAGAGGGCCATGGTGCGGAAGATCTGCGCCTCGGCCCGCTCCCGGGCCTTGAGCCGGGCGATACGCCAGCGCAGCAGATCATGGATCTCCTCGTCGGCGGTGTGATCGATCACCAGTTGCACCCCGGTGCGCAGGAAGGGGTTGGGGCAGGTCTCCAGGCGCCGCTCCACCGCCCGCACGTCGCCCTTGAACCACAGCCGCGCCAGGGCCACCAGCACGTCGATGTCTTCGCGCTCGTGGTGATTCTCGCGGCGAAACACCAGGCCCACCAGGCGCACCACCCGCACCACCTCACGCAGCGGATAGCTGATAAAGGTGGCCGCCAGGGTGCCGATGACCACGATGGCCAGCCCCGGCAGGTTGAGGAAGGCGGTGGCGCTGTCGGCGCTCCACAGCACCACGCTGGCCAGCATCAGGACGCTGGCGACGATTCCGATCAGGGTGGAGGGATTCATGATTCAGGCTCTCGCTTGGCCACCATTAGCCAGGGCTAAAGTTCCCCCGCCGCCGGCCGATAGATTCGAAAAGAAAAACAAGACGTCAACCACCACTGTGAGGGATTTCACCATGAGTCACCCGATAGCGGATGTCAGTGCCCATGCCCCCGGCTCACCGCTCAATGACCTGACCCCGCGCCAGCGGGTCGAGACCCTGCTGGCCCACCTGCCCACCGCCGGCGGCCAGCTCGCCGAGGCCGAGCCACCCGCCGAGGGCGACCTGGTGGAACCCCTGCAGCGCGTCAACGAGGTGATGCGCCAGCATGGCATCGAGTTCGAACTCGCCGACACCGGTAACCGCACCATCACGCGCATCGTCGATCGCGACAGCGGCGAGCTGATCCGCCAGATCCCCACCGAAGAGCTCCTGGCCATCGCCGAGCGCCTCGACGAGATGCGCGGCCGACTGATCTCCCTCGAGGCCTGAGCCCCTCGCAGACCACCGGCCACGAGCGCATCAGACCTGCATATTCATCACGTCCCGGTAGGCGCTGACCAGGCGGTTGCGTACCTGCAGGCCCATCTGGAAGGCCACGCTGGCCTTCTGCATATCGACCATGACGTCGTTGAGCGCCACGTCCGGGTCGCCGGCCTGGAAGGCCGTGACCTGGGCATTGGCGGTCTGCTGCAGGCGATTGATGCGCTGGATGGAATGGGCCAGCTCGGCGGCGAAGCCCCCCTGGGCCGCGGCGCTGGCGTTCGGCGCGGTATTGGCGGCCTGGCTGGCCAGGCCCTGCATCTGTTGCAGGGCGGCATGGATCGCGGGGGTGGACATGGGCAAATCGGCTCCTGTGACACGCTGAGAGGAGGCTAGCAGCCTCTTCCCTCGGACCAAGCCGGCAAATGCGACTGAAAAACCCGACTATTCCCACCTTTGGGCTGGTGAGGCACGCCGATAATGGCGGTCATCACAGTTCCGCCCGGTCACCCGGGGCGGCAAACCGCGATGAATGGATATCACCATGCCCCATGCCCCTCTGCTACTCACCATGGCCCTGACTGCCTGGTCGCCGTGCTCCCCCGCTGACGCCGGGAGGCACGCATGAGCGAAGGGACCACCGCCCGCGGCGAGGCGCCCCAGGAGTCCCTGCAGCGGCGCCTGCTACGCCAGCTGCGCGGCAACCCCCTGCTGCCCCTGCTGTTGGCCGGCGCAGCCGTGGTGGCCATCGTCGTGGCCCTGATGCTCTGGGCCCGTAGCCCCGACTACCGGGTCCTCTACAGCAACCTCAACGAGGCCGACGGCGGGCGTATCATCGGCGAACTGGATAGTCGCGGTGTGCCCTATCAGCTGAGTCAGGGCGGCCAGGCCCTGCTGGTGCCCGGCGACCAGGTCCACACCCTGCGCCTGCAGCTGGCCGAACAGGGCCTGCCCCAGGGCGGCAACGTCGGCTTCGAGCTGATGGATAGCCAGGCCTTCGGCATCAGCCAGTTCGCCGAGCAGATCAACTTCCAGCGCAGCCTGGAGGGCGAGCTGTCCCGCTCCATCGAATCCCTGGGCCCGGTCTCCCGGGCCCGGGTGCATCTGGCCCTGGCCAAGGAGTCGGTGTTCGTCCGCGAGCGCGAGCCCGCCACCGCCTCGGTGATCCTCACCCTCCACGGCGGGCGCACCCTCGGCGAGGGGCAGGTGATGGCCATCGCCCATATGGTCTCCAGCAGCGTGCCGGAACTGGCCACCGAAGACGTCACCGTGGTGGACCATAACGGTCGCCTGCTCTCCCAGCCCGGCGGCCCGGGCCGCGACCTGGACGGCACCCAGCTCGACTATGTGCAAGAGGTGGAGCGCTCCTACCAGCGGCGTATCGAGAACATCCTGATCCCGGTGCTGGGGCGGGCCAATGTGCGTGCCCAGGTCACCGCCGAGGTGGATTTCACCCGCCGCGAGGAGACCGCCGAGCGCTACGCGCCCAATCAGGACCCGCAACGGGCCGCCGTGCGCAGCCTGCAGCACAGCGCCGACTATCGAGGCAGCGACGACCTGGCCCGGGGCATCCCCGGCGCCCTGACCAATACCCCGCCGGGGGTGGCCCCCGCGCCGATCAATAACCCGCCCGAGGAAGACGCGGATGGGGAGGAGGTCGCCGAGGACGAGGAGACCCAGGGCGAGGCCGCCAACGCCCGCCTGAGCCAGGACCGGGTGATCAACTACGAAGTGGATCGCAACGTCGCCCATATCCAGCACGAACGGGGCCGGGTGGAGCGCCTCTCGGTGGCGGTGGTGGTCAACTATCGCGACGGCCTCGACGAAGCGGGGGAGCCGACGGCCCTGCCCCTCAGCGACGAGGAGCTCGACCAGATCCAGCGCCTGACCCGCCAGGCCATGGGCTTCTCCCCCGCCCGCGGCGATGCCCTGGAGGTGGTCAACAGCCCCTTTACCCCGACCGAGGATCCCGCCGCGGAGCTCGCCTGGTGGCAGGACCCGGAGCTCCAGGGGCTGATCTTCGGCATCGCCCGCTATGTGCTGGTGCTGCTGGCCGCCCTGCTGCTCTATTGGCTGGTGCTGCGCCCGCTGATCAAGCGCTACACCGAGACGCCGGCGCCCATCGCCGTGCCCGCCGGCGCCTCCGGCCAGCTGCTCGCCAGCATCGGCGACGAGGACGACGCCGGCAACGAGCCGGCCGAGGGCGAGGCCCGCGGTGAAGCCGACGAGGGCGGCCGCGAGGGACGCGAACAGAAGCGCCGCCGCAAGGCCGGCGCCTACGAGCAGAATCTCAACGATCTGCGTGAACTGGCACAGGAGGATCCGCGCCTGGTCGCCATGATCCTCAGCAGCTGGGTGAACGACGATGAGTAATGCCACGAGCACCGAGATGAGCGGCGTGCGCCGCAGCGCCATCCTGCTGCTGGCCCTGGACGAGGACAGCGCCGCCGAGGTGCTGAAGTTCATGGGCCCCCAGGAGATCCAGGAGGTCAGCCAGGAGATGGCGCGCCTCAACCAGGTCTCGCATAACGACATGCGCCGGGTGCTGGAGCACTTCTTCCGCGACAGCGAGGAGCTCTCGGCGCTGAACATCAACTCCAGCGACTATATCCGCTCGGTGCTGACCAAGGCGCTGGGCGGCGAACGCGCCTCCAGCCTGATCGAGGATATCCTCGAGGCCCACAACACCAACTCCGGCATCGACTCCCTCAACCTGATGGAGCCCTCGATGGTGGCCGAGCTGATCCGCGAAGAGCACCCGCAGATCATCGCCACCATCCTGGTTCACCTGGAGCGCCACCAGGCCGCCGACGTGCTGGAGCTGTTCGACGACAAGCTGCGCAACGACGTGGTGCTGCGGATCGCCACCTTCAGCGGCGTGCAGCCCGCGGCCCTGCAGGAGCTCACCGAAGTGCTCGGCAGCATGCTCGACGGCCAGAACCTCAAGCGCAGCAAGATGGGCGGCGTGAAGACCGCCGCCGAGATCCTCAACCTGATGAACACCAGTCAGGAAGAGGTGGCGGTGGAGACCATTCGCGCCCACAGCGAGGACCTGGCCCAGAAGATCCTCGACGAGATGTTCGTCTTCGAGAACCTGCTCGACCTGGACGACCGCTCCATCCAGTTGCTGCTCAAGGAGATCGACACCAACGCCCTGGTGGTGGCCCTCAAGGGCTCCGCCGCGGAGCTGGTGGACAAGTTCACCCGCAACATGTCCCAGCGCGCCTCCCAGCTGCTTCGCGAGGACATGGAGGCCCGCGGCCCGATCCGCCTCTCCCAGGTGGAGGCCGAGCAGAAGACGATCCTGCAGGTGGTGCGCCGCCTGGCGGACGGCGGCGAGATCGTGCTGAGCGGCGGAGACGATACCTATGTCTGAGTCCCGTCGCCTCGACGCCCAGGACGACAGCTGGCGCCGCTGGCAGATGGAGGAGCTGGGCAGCGATGCCGCCGGGCCCGGCCCGGCGGAGCGCGAGCGGCGCCGCCGCGAGGCCCAGCGCCAGGCCAGCCGGCGCCGTGACGAGGAGCTGGCCCGGCTGCGCGAGCAGGTACGCCAGGCGGCCCGCGAAGAGGGCTATCGGGCGGGCCTGGCCAGCGGCCAGGAAGAGGGCCATGCCCAGGGACTCGCCGAGGGGCGCGCCGCCGCCGAGGCGGAGCTGCAACAGCGCCTGGAGGAGACACTGACCCCGCTGCGGTCGCTGGCGGCGAGCTTTCGCGAGGCCCTGGACGGTCTCGACGACCAGGTGGCCGAGGAGCTGGTGGCCCTGGCCCTGGCCACCGGCCGCCAGTTGGCCGGGGAGGCCCTGGTGGCACGCCCCGAGCAGATCGTCGACCTGGTGCGCGAGCTGCTGCACGTGGAGCCGCCGCTGAATGGCGGCACCCGGCTCTGGCTGCATCCCGACGACCTGGCCCTGGTGACGCCGGTACTGGGCGAGGAACTCGTCGCCCTAGGCTGGAAGCTGCAACCCGACGACGCCCTCTCCCGGGGCGGCTGCCGGGTCACCAGCGCCAGCGGCGAGCTGGATGCCACCTGGGAACGGCGCTGGGAGACGGTCACCGAACGCCTGCGTCACCGCGCCGCCGCGCCCGGCGGAGACTGACGCCATGGTCGAGGCCGTTAGCAACCCCCATCGGCGCCACTGGTGCCAGGCCCTGGGACGGGCCCGGCGCCGGGTCGAGGCGCTGCCCGCCTACCGGGTCAGCGGGCGCATCACCCGCGCCACCGGCATGGTGCTGGAGGCGGTGGGCCTCAAGGTGCCCCTGGGCAGCGCCTGCCGTATCGAGCTGGCCGAGAGCTTCGCCGAGGCGGAGGTGGTGGGCTTCTCCGGCGACCAGCTGTTCCTGATGCCGCTGGAGCCGATCAGCGGCCTGACCCCCGGCGCCCGGGTGCTTCCCCTCGGTGAGGGCGCCCAGAGCGCGCGGCGCTTCCCCCTGGGCGAGGCACTGCTGGGCCGGGTGGTGGACGGCAACGGCCGCCCCCTGGACGGCGGCGAACCGCTGGCCGAGGCGCCCCATGCGCCCCTGGCCACGCCGCCCCTCAACCCGCTGTCCCGGGCGCCCATCGAGGAGCAGATCGACGTGGGCATCCGCGCCATCAACGCCCTGCTCAGCGTCGGCCGCGGCCAGCGCATGGGCCTGTTCGCCGGCTCCGGCGTCGGCAAGTCGGTGCTGCTGGGGATGATGGCCCGCTTCACCCGCGCCGATGTCATCGTGGTGGGACTGATCGGCGAGCGGGGCCGCGAGGTACAGGACTTCATCGACAATATCCTCGGCCCGGAAGGGCGCCGCCGCGCCGTGGTGGTGGCGGCGCCCGCCGACACCTCGCCCCTGCAACGCCTGCAGGGGGCCGCCTACGCCACCCGCCTGGCGGAAGGCTTCCGCGATCAGGGCCGCGATGTGCTGCTGATCATGGACTCCCTGACCCGCTACGCCATGGCCCAGCGCGAGATCGCCCTGGCCATCGGCGAGCCCCCGGCCACCAAGGGCTATCCGCCCTCGGTGTTCGCCAAGCTCCCCAGCCTGGTGGAGCGGGCCGGCAATGCCGCCCGGGGCGGCGGCTCCATCACCGCCTTCTATACGGTGCTCACCGAGGGCGACGACCAGCAGGACCCCATCGCCGACTCGGCGCGGGCCATCCTCGACGGCCATATCGTGCTCTCGCGCCCCCTGGCGGAGGCCGGCCACTATCCGGCCATCGATATCGAGGCCTCGATCAGCCGTGCCATGACCGCCATCGTCGATCGCGATCAACAGGCCCGGGCACAGCACTTCAAGCAGCTCTTCTCCCGTTACCGGCGCAACCAGGACCTGATCAGCGTAGGCGCCTATACCCCCGGCCACGATCCGCAACTGGATCAGGCCGTGCAGCTCTACCCGCACCTGGAGCGCTTCCTGCAGCAGCGTATCGACGAGAGCGCCGCCATCGCCCCCACCCAAGAGGCCCTGACCCAGCTAATCGGAGGTACGTCATGAGTCAGCGTGGTCCCCTCGACACCCTGATCGAACTCGCCCAGGAGAGCCGCGACAAGGCCGCCCTGGGGCTGGCCCAGGCGCGTCAGGGCGAACAACAGGGCGTCGCCCAGGTGGAGACCCTGAAACGCTACCGTCAGGAGTATGCCGAGCGCCTGCAACGGGCCATGCAGGAGGGGATCGATCCCGCCTCCATGCACAACTATCAGCATTTCCTGCGCTCCCTGGATGACGCCATGGGGCGCGCCCAGCAGGCCCTGGAACAGCAGCGCCGCCAGGTGACGCGCAGCCAGCAGCAGTGGCAGGGCGAACAGCGCAAGCTCTCCTCCTACGACACCCTGGCCAGCCGCCGCGCCGACCAGGCCGAGCGGGTCCGCCAGCGCCAGGAGCTGCGCCTCAATGACGAACTCAGCCAGCTCGCCCTGCGGCGTGGCCGGACACCCCACTCTCTTCAGGGAGGTCACTGATGGACATTACCGCCCTGCTGGCCATGACGGCCGGCCGCCCCGGGGCCGCGCCCCGCTCCGACGCCGGCGACCCCGCCGCGGCCGCGGATTTCGCCGCCCTGCTGACTCGGACCGGCGCCCCGACGGCGAACGGCACGCCGGCACAGCGGCCCGCTGGCGGCGAGGCCGAGCCGGCGCTCGCGGCCCTGGCCCAGGCGCTCGATCTCGAGCCGGAGGCCCTGGCCAAGCTGCTGGACGATGCCATCGCCGCCCTCTCGGCGGAAGGCGAACTCCCCGAGGCGCTGGCCGGTCTCGCCGCTGATGCGCACAACGGCGCGCTTCCCGAGGCACTGGCCACGGCGCTTAATGATGCCCTGGCCGACCTCGCCACTCACATGGAAAGCGGCGAGCTCCCCGAGGCGCTGCGCCCCCTGGCCGAAGGCCTGAGCGAAGGCCAGGCCCCCGAGGCCCTCGCCCCACTGCTGGCGGCCCTGGCCGAGCGGCTGGGGGCCAGCGCGCCGGCACAGGCTACCGCCCCGCGGCCCATCGCGTCGGCCCAGGCCATGCCCCAGGATCCACGACTGGCGGAGATCGCCGCTCGCCTGGCCCTGGTGGCCACGCCCGAGGCGCCCCGTCCGGCCGATGGCGCCCTGCGGCGGCTAAGCAGCGAGCCGGCGGCACGCCATGGCGAGGGCGCCGCGAATGCCGCGGCCCCGGAACGGGCCGCCTCCCTGTCGGCCCTCCAGGCCGGCGGCGAGCGTCCCGCCCCCCTCGCCCCTGCCCTGGCC